>NZ_DDKU01000097.1:0-16112 GCF_002339775.1 Thalassolituus sp. UBA2590 | reverse complement strand
TTGGGTAAGTACTTCGACCACTGGCGTGCCCGACTGTTTGTACCACAGACGAAACTGGCTGAAATCAACGCCATTGGCGTCTTCCATCGCCTGAACAAAATCGTTGATGGTGACAGCCTGACCATCGTGGCGTTCAAAGTAGAGATCAGACCCTTTACGGAATCCTTCGGCGCCCAGAATTTTGTGCAACATACGAACAATTTCAGCGCCTTTCTCATAGATGGTCACTGTGTAAAAGTTGGAAATCTCGATGTAGGAGTCTGGTTGCACCGGATGCGCCATCGGCCCACCGTCTTCCGCGAACTGAACAGTGCGCAGCATACTGGCGTCTTCAATTCGTTTCACAGTGGGTGAATTCATATCCGCGGAGAAACAGGCATCCCGGAACACAGTAAAACCTTCTTTGAGGCTTAACTGAAACCAGTCGCGACAGGTAACGCGGTTGCCCGACCAGTTGTGAAAATATTCGTGAGCCACAATGGCTTCGATACGTTGATACGCGGCATCGGTCGCGGTAGCTGGATTAGCGAGAACACAGGACGAGTTAAAAATATTCAGACCTTTGTTTTCCATGGCCCCCATGTTGAAGTCATCAACGGCGACGATCATGAAAATATCCAGATCGTATTCGCGGCCATAGACTTCTTCGTCCCATCGCATAGAGCGCTTCAGAGCGTCCAGTGCGTATTCTGTTTTATCAACGTTCTGAGGTTCAACAAAAATCCGCAGCAGCACTTCACGACCTGAGCAGGTAGTGAAGTGATCATCACGAACCTGAAGATCCCCTGCCACCAGCGCAAACAGGTAGGCCGGCTTTTTATGCGGATCGTGCCAGACGACGTGTTTTTTGCCATCTTCAGTTTTTTCACTCACCGGGTTGCCGTTCGACAGCAACACCGGGAACTGTTCAGCATCGGCGATTATTTCAGTTGTAAACACTGACATAACATCCGGGCGGTCCGGGTAGTAAGTGATACGACGGAAGCCTTCGGCCTCGCACTGTGTGCAATACATACCGCCTGAACGATACAGCCCTTCCAATGCTGTATTTTTTTCTGGATATATCTGAGTGGATATTTCCAGGGTGTGTGATGCGCCTAAGCCACTGAGAGTCAGAGTTTCGTCACCCACCACATAGTCGTCGGTCGTCAGTTCGTTTCCGTCAAGACGGATACTAAGAAGTTCGAGGTCCTGCCCGTTAAGCACAAGTTCATTACCGTCCCCGACCTGCTTAAGTGTCAGAACGGAATGCACCTGGGTATAGCCATCATTTAATTCGAATTTAAGATGGGTATCCGTCACTTCATAGGCGGGTGCTTGGTAGTCCGCTAACTGAATCGCCTTCGGTTGAGCGTCACGCATGTTAAGACTCCCTGTTCACTGTCACTCTGACGTTGTATGAGGTAAATTTCCGCAAATTGATGACTCCAGTATCGAGAATCAGGTACTGACCCTTCATGCCCATCAGGCGCCCCGATACTTCTGCGGTTTTATCGAAATTATGACTACTTACTTTGGTCGGGTATTCAATTACTGGGTAATTAAAGTGCCGGACGCTCTCGTTCGTCAACCATGTAATTGAGCCAGGACCCTGCTCCAGCTCAAGCTGATTGAGTTCTTCAGCAAAATGCTCTTTGAGGCGGTCTCTTTCTGAGACCAGATCCAGTTCTGGCGAATCGCCTTTCAGCATTGCCCGCCAGTTCGTTTTATCGGCGATATCGCGGCGGATAATATCTTCGACCAACCCAGCCAGTCGTCGTGTTGCAACTCTCGCAATTGGTAAGGCTTGCGCGGCGCCCTGGTCCAGCCAACGGGAAGGCATATTCTTCATCCGCGTAATGCCGACCTTGATGCCCGACGAATTGGCCAGGTAAACGATATGGTCGTTAAAACAAACGCGCTCGCCCCACGCTGCATCCCGGCAGGTGCCAAGGTGAAAGTGGCACTTTTCAGGGCTCATGATGCAGGAATCGCATTCCGGCAGTTTGGTAAAGCAGGGGTAACAATATCCCTGGCTGAAACTTTTATTGGTTGGCCGGTTACAGGCACGACAATGGATGTCGCCCTCCCACGAGAGGGACAGGCTTTTTCCGAGAAAATCGTTGATCGGGTACTCTTCATTGTTGAGCACCAGCGAGTATGCCACCGTTGCCGCTGGGCGAATGCGCATCTTATCCAGATGGCCGGAAAATTCTGACTTGCTCATTGGATATTCAGCGGTTGAGTGTCGTCGTCTTTACCAGATTTGCACCCCTGATCGAGATATCCTACTCGTTGATCGGCAGGCACATCGTGGGTGTTTTCGTAATAGATGATGGCTTCCATGCATAATTCCCGCTGCCCATCTTCAAGCTTGCGGCCATTTGGCCAACGCCCGGTTGCAACAGCATTTTTCAGGTTTTCGTACACTTCGGGTGTAAGCGAACGGATCAGATCTTCAAGATTCATTATTTCTCCGATTAGGATTTGGCCAGATCACGGCCAGCAGGAAGCCACACAATAAACCGCCCAGATGCCCACCATGCGCGGACCCCGACAGGCCCGGCACTACGGTGTCTCCGAACAGCATAATCACCATAAAGAAAATCATTACCCCCAACAAGGCCGGAGGAATGCCGTAATTTATTCTGTAACGGTACTGACGAAGCCCGGTCCAGGCCGCTAACCCATAAACAACCCCCGAGATACCACCGAACGCTGGGCCAGCCAACCACCACTGCAACAGATTTCCGCTGATGCCGCACAGTATGAGTAATGCCAGAATACCAAAACGCTCGCCCTGACGTTCCATGGCTCCGGCCAGTACCCAGATCCACAAGGTATTGAACAGCAGATGCATCACACTAAAATGCAGCAGCGTTGGTCGCCACATTTCCCAGAACGACATGTTCAGATAGGTAGAAAGCTGATTTCGGGCGTCGGGCCAGAGAGACTGGCTATTCTCCAGCCATGCGTGCCAGTCATTCGAAACATGCTGCCAGCCAAACACGCAAGCCACCAGCACTATGAGAGCAACCGTTAACGGCACTGCGGTCAGCCGTTGGATGATCGAAGGGCCAGAACTCCCGACAGCCACTGGCTCCGCTAATGAGCCTTCTCTCCAGTCGTCCAGCAGCTCTTTGATACGCTCGATATCGTCGGGGTCGGCAATCAATAACACCTGCTGATTACCTTCCTCGACAACGCGATGCACTATTTTCTCTGACCACAAATGCCGTGTCAGAGGCGACAGGTCAGTCTCCAGTGGAGCACTTAATACGGCCAGCGGTTGCATCAGCGCTCTTTCTTTTCAACGCGGACCCAGGCAAATTTGCCCTTCTGCAGATGACGTTCGGTATCCATCCGATACGCGACCAGGCGACCGTACTTCACTGCACTGTAATCAAGACAGGCGATGTTGGGTACGATGGGCTCGGGCAAGCCTGACATCCAGTAATGTCCGATAAACAGAGGTTTTTCATCAGGCCCGTAAAACAGTAACTGCTCTTTCTCGTCTTCACTGAGTAGCGCATGCTGCAGATCTTCAGGCAGAGGGTCAGGCTGAAAAATCACATCGTTATAGCGCTGCGGGTCTCCCGCCCAGAACTTGGTTCTGAAGAACTGTCTGACCATGCCGTCTTTTGCCGTCATTGAACGACCATCAGGCAATTTCAGCGAGGTTCCGCGTAACATCCGATCCAGAAACTGGTACAGAAATGAATCCGTCTGCACAGACTCAGGTAGCATGTCTTTCGTTATGTGATTCGAGCCATAACGGCGCAGATACTCGTCGATCATCTGATGATCCCAGCAAGCATGGACCACCCGGAAGTGTTCGTACTCACGGAACAGAGGGATGGTCAGAAACCAATCGAGCATTTCATTGAATTCCTGCGGGTAATTCGCGAACTGCTCTAATGTCTGTTCAACAATAAAATTGTTGCGCGGCGTGTGCGGACGCAGAAACGGCTGGCGCATGCCCGCCGGCGCCTCACTCAGATAAGTGACGACGTTGTACTCGTGATTACCCATAACGATATCGGCGTGCCCGGCTTCCACCATGTCTCGCACGATATGACACGCAAGCCGTATATTTGGCCCGCGGTCCACGATGTCTCCCAGGAAGACAACTTTGCGCTTGGGGTGCTGGTACACCCCGTTTCGCTTGCTGTAACCCATCTGTTCGAGCAGGTCGATCAGCGTCAGGCCACAGCCGTGAATGTCGCCTATCAGGTCATATCCCTGATGCATATTCAGTCTCCGAGGTTACTGCTCCAGCCCAACTTAGTACGACAGATCTCGTAAAAGTTATGACCTTTCGGATGGATCAGTTTCAGCTTGTGCGCTTTTTTACGGATAGTGATGCTGTCACCCGGTGCACAAGGAATGTGTGTCTGGCCGTCACAACTGATCGTCGGATACAGCCCCTGGCTGGCATCCACAACAATTTTCACTTCTGCCTTGCCGTCAACCACAATCGGTCGACTCGACAGCGTATGCGGAAACATTGGCACCAGAACCAGGGCATCAAGGCGCGGATGCATAATCGGGCCGCCACCAGACAAAGCATAGGCGGTAGATCCAGTCGGTGTTGAAACAATCAGACCATCAGAGCGCAGGTGATATACAAACTGACCTTCGATATAGAGGTCAAAGGCGATCATCCGGGCAGACTTACCCGGGTGCAGAACCACGTCATTCAAGCCGGTGGCTGAGCCAATCGGGTTACCATCCCGCTTGATTTCAGCATCAAGAAGAAAGCGTCGTTCTTCTATATATTCACCATCAAGGACTGCCTGAACCGCTTCACACATTTCATCATCCGGGCTGATATCGGTCAGGAACCCGAGGCGACCACGGTTAATCCCAAGAACAGGTGTATTAAATTTAGCAAGTGCCCGTGCAGCACCGAGAAGGCTGCCATCACCGCCCACTACGATCACCAGATCACAGATCTCGCCCAGCATGTTCACGTTACTGACCTGCATTCCGTGACCAGGCATCACCTCCGCGATACGGTCGTCCAGAATGGTGTGATACCCCTCGTCGAGCAGATAACGCGACAAACGACGGATAGTATCTATCACTTTATTACTGTTCAGTCGGCCGATCAGACCGATATTGCGGAACTCTTCCATCAGAAAACTGGTAACCTCAACAAATCACGAGCTGCAGTCACCATCCTGCTGCAGCGTCTTTTTATATACTATACCGCAGAACACCAGGCTTGACCCCATGGCGACCACCCCGGAAGCATTCTTCGACATTCAGGATAAAAACAAGCGCGATCTGCTCTGGAGCATTTTTGGCCCGTCTCTCCTGAGCAGCAGCGTAACACCGCCGTTAACAGAAATATTGCCAGAGCTGTGCGAAAGCCGTTTGAAAGGGACCACTCTGTCACCCGACTTTCAAAGCCCGCGCCTTGGTTTCCGTTTCGAACAACTGTGGCAATCCGCATTAAGCAGCTCAGAAATTCCGTTCATCGCCAACCAGCAGATTACCGATGAAGGAAGAACCCTCGGTGAACTGGATCTGCTGATTCCGCGCGGACAAAGCACCCTGCACATTGAGCTTGCACTCAAATTCTACCTTGGCGTCGAGGATGACTGGATCGGTCCGAATCGCCGGGATCTTCTCAGCCGTAAAATACAGCACACCTTCGATCACCAGTTACCACTGGCTCAGAACCCGGTCGCTCTGAGTGAAATCAAGCAGCTTGCCCCTGTCCCCGTGCAATCTTTCGCCATTATGCGCGGCTGCCTGTTTGCGCCAGCGCATGATGTATCGGCAGCACCTTTGCCCGTCGAGATCAACGCAGACCACTGGTCGGGCTACTGGTGCCCGGTTAATCAGGCTCACCATTTACCCGAAGGGCACTGGTACGTTTTATCAAAACAGGATTGGCTAAGCCCGGTATTCTCTTCGTTTGCGGTCACGCGGGATGAGCTTCTGAAATACCTCACCTGTGCTTATCAATATCTGAGCATCCCTCTTGCGATTGCCCGGATGGAGAAGCTCCAGAACGGTTGGGGAGAAACTGAACGCTGGATGATGGTCGCGCCTGACTGGCACAGTTAACCCCAAACGATACATCTATAACGTTGAGTACCTAAGACCCGATACACCACGGCGACCTTGCAGGCCGCCACTATGAACCAGCAGGCTGCGTCTTGGCTCAGTATCCTGTGCCATGAGCCAGGCCGCGAGCAGACGTACGGTATAGACAGGGTCAAGCATCAGGCCCGCCCGGTCTGCATCGGCAATCAGTTTCCTGAGCGCCGGAGATAATTTACCGAATCGCAGGTTTTCTGGCTGGTGCGCAAAACGTATTTCAGGGGAATAGGAGCTCGCTTTTAACTGTGCCTCAAGCACTCCCTGATCCTGAACAGCATTGACGATCACTAAGGTCTGATCTGCTCTTAACTGCTCAGCAATTCCCTGCGCCGTCGTCCCGGTGCCCGCAGCAACCCAGACTTCGTCGTAGGGCTCGAACAGCGATGCAAGCAGGCCGAATCCTTCCCTGCCCTCGGGGCCGTCGCCGCCCTCAGGAATCACCCAGGCATCTGACTCAACCGCCAATCGAGTCCGCCACGCTTCGTCATAACGCATCGCGTATTGATCACGGCCGCAGAAGCGTATTCTCATGCCTGCATCGATACAGTCCTGCAAGGTAGGCGTCAGAGGCTGTTCGGGGTAGCCCAACACCAGGGCTTCTACTGGGATGTTGAGCCGTTGAGCAGCAAATGCCAGCGCATGGAGGTGATTGGACCAACGGCCGCCAAAGCTGATCAGGGATGACCTTCCCGATTCTTCCCACGCGTGGAGGTGCCCGAGCAGTTTAAAGACTTTATTGCCAGACATCAGAGGATCAATCTGCTCAAGGTGCAGGCAGTCAAAATCAAGGCCTCGAACGTTATGACGTGCAATCAGTCCCGGCCCCATACTCAGGACGGTAGTGGGCAGCAGGCGTTCCAGCAAAAGGGATAGATCAGACACGGCGGAAGGGCAGATAAACGTTGCAGCCAATAAAGACGCCTAAGATGCCAGATCTCATTCGCGCTGTCATGCAACCACAAACAGCGGAGGCTCAGTCTCTCTTCAGTTAGTAGCGTTTTTTGACGGCGCCAGGATCGCTGGACATACCAAACTCATTAGTCTCCGCTGCAGCCTCCTTTGAGAGTGCTTTGGACAGATTGTCGTTCGGACCGTCGGGCTCGTCGAGCACCTCATTCTTCTCACCGCGATAGAGCGCAGCCGTTTTCTCGGCAATAGCCTTTACTCTCTGATTCTTCTCAGGAAACTGAATATCAAACTCGATAAGAAGTTTACGCGCAGCTTTGAAATAATTTGCCGCAGTGACAATATCGCCCCGCCCAGCAGCAACATCGCCCTGAGCGGTGTATGTATCTACCTCGCGCTCCAGCAGGGTCATCTTTAGGTAACGCCGATACTCGACCATGGCCGTCTCGGAAATCTGCTTCTTTTTTGCCATCAGGGTAAGTGCTTTGAGCACTGCCGAGAATTGCCGGCGGCCGTATTTCAGCTCGCGGTCGCTCTTCAGAACACGGCGACAAGGGCCATCCGCTTTGATTTTCTGTTCGTAAGGTTCAGCATCAAAATCCCCCTTACCTGCTTCGGCCCCAGCCTGGCTTGCTGCCAGCGCGTACAACTCTTTCACCCGTTCAAGCACGGCAGACTGAATGTCGCGGTGACTGTCGACCAACATCAGGTACTCCAGCGCCTCGAGCAGGTCTCCAGCCTTCTGGCGGATCAGTCGCGCCTGATTCTGCTTCGCCTGCTTCTTCTGCAGGTTACGGTTGTAAACAACGGCACCCAGCATGAGTAACGCCAGCGGTACAGCGATCGCCAGAACCAGTCCGATTGCCGACATATTTTCCAACTCCGTATGTTTTGTGCTATTCCTGACAACAGGTGGCAAAGTTAAATAAAGGGTGTTGATCTACCAAAGTTTAGCAAGTTTCTGAGTGTCCGCTGATTTACTGCGCTGATCATGAGACTTGACCTCACCCCATGTTTTGGTTTTAAAGTGTCGCCTAATTGAGCCTGTCCGGTGTCTTCATCAAGCCGGTCAGTGGAATTTCAGGCGTTGGCATCCTGTGCCCGCGCCCTATTAAGGTATCTGAACGGACTATGGGCAAATCACTGGTGATTGTGGAGTCGCCTGCTAAGGCGAAGACGATCAATAAGTATCTCGGCAAAGATTTCATCGTAAAATCCAGTGTCGGCCACATCCGCGATCTGCCCACTTCGGGGGGAGCAACCAAGTCAGATCCGAAAGAACGTGCCCGACAGGCTGCCCTGACGCGCAAGATGTCACCCGACGAGAAAGCCGAGTATAGAAAGAAGAAGGCTCATGATCAGTTGATTAACCGGATGGGTATTGATCCGGATAACGACTGGAAAGCCAGCTACGAAGTGCTCCCGGGTAAAGAAAAAGTCGTCGAAGAACTGCAACGTCTGGCCAAGAATGCCGACCAGATCTATCTCGCAACGGATTTGGACCGCGAAGGGGAAGCCATTGCATGGCACCTGCGGGAAGTTATCGGCAGCGAATCAAAACCATACCGTCGCGTGGTGTTTAACGAAATCACCAAGAAGGCTATTCAGGCGGCGTTCGAGCAGCCCTCAGAGCTGAACATCAACCGTGTGAATGCTCAGCAGGCACGTCGTTTCCTCGACCGTGTTGTTGGCTTCATGGTTTCCCCTCTACTTTGGGCAAAAGTCGCCCGCGGCCTGTCCGCAGGGCGTGTTCAGTCCGTTGCTGTACGCCTGATCGTCGAACGCGAACGTGAAATTCGTGCCTTTATTCCAGAAGAGTACTGGGAAGCCTTTGCCAATCTGAAATCAGACAGTGGCGATGATCTGCGGGCGCAGGTGGTAAAAGCCGCCGGCAAAGAATTCCGCCCGAACAACGAGGCTGATACAACGTCAGCACTGGATATCATCCGCAAAGGGCCGTTCAAGGTCACTAAGCGCGAAGACAAGCCTACCAGTTCCCGCCCTGCGGCACCTTTTATTACATCGACGCTGCAGCAGGCCGCAAGTACCCGTCTAGGCTACAGCGTTAAGAAAACAATGACACTGGCTCAGCGCCTGTATGAAGCCGGTTACATCACCTACATGCGTACGGACTCAACGAACCTCAGCCAGGATGCCGTGGCCAGCGTTCGCGACTACATCAACGACAAACTGGGCGCGGAGTACCTGCCGGATAATCCTCGCCAGTACAGCAGCAAAGAAGGCGCACAGGAAGCGCACGAAGCCATCCGCCCTTCTGATGTCCGCCTGCGTTCCGGTGACCTGTCCTCCATGGAGCCGGACGCCGAGCGTCTGTACGACCTGATCTGGCGCCGCTTTGTCGCCTGCCAGACCAACGATGCCAAATTCACCAGCACTACCGTTACGGTCCACTCTGGTGACTATGAGCTTCGCACGAAAGGACGCGTCATCCGCTTCGACGGTCACCTTAAAGTACTGCCACCTGCTGGCAGCAAGGGCGACGATGATGTCCTGCTCCCTGACGTTCAGGAAGGTGATGTTCTCAAATTGGAAGAGCTTGAACCGAAGCAGCACTTTACTAAACCTGCTCCACGCTTCTCTGAAGCAGCGCTGGTTAAAGAACTCGAGAAGCGTGGCATTGGCCGACCTTCTACCTATGCTTCGATTATTTCGACCATTCAGGATCGTGGTTATGTCAGCCTGAAAGGACGACGCTTCTACGCTGAGAAGATGGGCGATATTGTCACCAGTCGTCTGACAGAAAACTTCACCGACCTGATGGACTACAGCTTTACTGCCACGATGGAAGAAAAGCTGGATGAAATCGCCGACGGTGATGCTAACTGGAAGGCGGTACTGAACAACTTCTACAACGACTTCACCGATAAGCTGGAAGAAGCTGGCAGTGAAAATGGCATGCGTCCGAACGATCCTGTCGACACGGACATTGAGTGTCCTACCTGTAGTCGCCATATGCAGATTCGTAATGGTTCTACCGGTGTATTCCTCGGCTGCTCAGGTTACAGCCTGCCACCGAAGGAACGCTGCACCCAGACACTGAACCTGATTCCCGGTGATGAAGTCATCAGCGCTGACGAAGATGACGAGGCAGAAAGCCGCCGCCTGATGGATAAGCGTCGTTGTAAGATCTGTGATGCCGCCATGGAAAGTTACCTGCTGGATGAAAAACGCAAAGTACACATCTGCGGCAATAACCCGGACTGCGAAGGCTTCGAAGTTGAGGAAGGTCAATTCCGCATCAAAGGTTACGACGGTCCAACGCTCGAGTGCGACAAGTGCGGTTCTGAAATGCAGCTCAAGTCTGGCCGCTTTGGTAAGTACTTTGGCTGCACTAATGACGAGTGTAAGAACACGCGTAAACTGCTGAAAAACGGTGAAGCTGCGCCGCCTAAGATGGACCCGGTCCCGATGCCGGAGCTGCAATGCGAAAAAGTGGAAGATACCTACGTACTACGTGACGGTGCCAGCGGTCTTTTCCTCGCAGCCAGCCAGTTCCCACGCAAACGTGAAACCCGTGCACCACTGGTATCAGAGATCATTCCTCACAAAGATGAGATCGATCCTAAGTACCACTTCCTGATGAGTGCACCGGAAAAAGACAGCGATGGCAACCCGACCATTATTCGCTACAGCCGTAAGTCCAAAGAACAATACGTGATGACGGAAAGCGAAGGGAAAGCGACCGGCTGGAGCGCAACCTGGGACGGCAAACAGTGGAACATCACTGAAAAGAAAAAAGCGGCCCCGAAAAAAGCTGCAACGAAAAAAACCGCTGCGAAGAAAACTACCGCTAAGAAGGCAGCGGCTAAAAAAGCGGCGGATAAAAAGTCTGCTGAATAAGCCACTTGCAACAAGAACGGCCAAAGGTGCTATCAAGGCGCCTTAAGCCCCATAAAAAGGCCTTAAATGCGGCCTTTTTTTAATAATTTCTTCTTATATCTTTCATCGTTTTCTCACTGGTAGTCTGAAAGTCTCTGAGTTCAGAGAACTACTTACCTGTTCGCAGGTTTCGGATATCACAAAAGGAAACATAAAAAATGAAAGGATTTATTGCTCTCTTCGCTCTTGCCATCTCCCTGGCCTTCTCTTCAGTTCATGCCGAAGAGCCAAACGGCCCGGTCAATATCAACACAGCCTCTGCTGAAGAGCTCAGCGAATTAAAAGGCGTTGGTAAAACGAAAGCAGAAGCCATCGTTGCTCACCGCAACGAGCATGGTGAGTTCAGCAAGGTCGAAGACCTTACTCAAGTCAAAGGGATTGGCGAATCGATTCTGAAGTCTAACCGCCCATTGCTGAGCCTCGAGTAAAACCTGAAAAATCAGGCAATAAAAAGGAGGCTACGGCCTCCTTTTTACTTTTATTTATATTTTTAACCCAAGCTCTCTGGAGCTTATTCAACGAAAGTGCAACGACCCCACTCGCAACGCACAATACTCAGAGGCTGATCATCACACTCAACGTTGTAGATTTCGTAAGGCCACTCACCTTTAATCAGGCTTACACCTGAGCGGTCGCAGCTTTGCTGGTCAGACAGCTTTTCAACAACGTAGAGCGAACGTCCGTAACGCTTACCAGTTGCTGTTTCAACCATGCCTTTGCGCTCACGGTAAGTACCCTGCTCACTCGCAGCGGTAGCCTCCAGACTGGCCAGAGCCTGCTGAATATCCTCTGAGCCTTTAATATCCCACTTGCCTGCCTGATATTCTCCAAGGATCTTCACACACAGAGCTTCTTTATCGGAAGCGCCGTCGAGCTTGTTACGCACCGTCTGCACGGCGCGTTCCTGTACTTCCCAGGTGAGCCCCATGGCGACCCGGGCTCCCGTATCCAGACGGGTATCAGTCACGGTAATCAGGTTGTAAGCGAGACCGAAGTCCGCAGCCTCGACAGCATCACCGTTGCGTTGCCACCAGTCTGCTCGTGCAGTTTCCGCGGCGTAATTAGCGCGACCACTAACCGCAGCGCATTCATAACGCCAGGTATTCATCATGGTATCGGCCTGAAGCGCGTAAAAAATAGCGTCCCCTTTGGGAGAGAGTTGGTTACTTGCGCAACCCGTCAAAAAGGCCGCTGCCGCAAAAACAGAAAACAATGCTCTGGTCATTTTGATTCCTTATCTGAAGCGCTGAACAAAGCGCGGACCTCAAGTGCCGTAAACGGCCAGTTAAGTTCTTCGCCCGTTATTTCGTTACGAAGGACAGGTATCCGCAGACCGTAAAGATCTACGCCACCTTCAATATCGGTAATATCTTCAATGTATACGGTCACCGCAAGGCCCTCTGCGCCCTCAGTCACAATTGCAGCAGCCTGATCACACAGGTGGCACTCGGAAGTACCAAGAAGAACGTAGCTCAAGGATGGTTTACCGAAATAAAAACAGGTAGGAAAGTATACCGCCGCCAGACGTGTAATCCTATCTGGCGACATGTTGGCCGGTTTCTATCCGGCCAGAAGAGAATCAACGATTAAGCAGCTTACTCAGACCATCGTTAAATTGGCGCAATGCGTCCAGCCGAGATTCGTCCGGAGCCAGCGCCTCGAGCATTTTCTGCAAGGTATCTTTTGGCTCAGCAAGCGGTCTCGCGCGATCCAGGGCTTCGGTATAACTCTTAACGTAGTCGGTAATCATGTTCTGCTGCGACTCAAGGCGCTGCGTTGGTAACGACGGGCCAGATTCCCCGTAGGCATGAGAAACGCTCGAGAAGCTTCGCTGGCGCAGCTCCAGGCTCATAGACGCCAGTTCGTTACCATCAAAGCCTAGCTGCATGGCCTCCTCGAGTGCCGCACCCAGGTCGCCACCGTAAAAAGTCTCACTCAGTTTGCCCACGTCTTCGAACAGTGTTTGCAGGGCGTTAAGCTCACCTTCATCAAGGTTGCCATCAATCTGCATATCAAACCGGCTGGAAAATGCACTCGCAGTGAGGCTCATACCCGGCGTAGTCAGGCTGATGCCGCCCTCTTTCTGACGAAAATTCACCGTCACTTTGTCACCGTCGCGGGTCACGACCTCAAGCGACAGGCTCTGTGATGATCTGGTGCCAGCAAGAGTAAAACCTGTGGGGGCTGCGCTTTGCGGAGCGTCATCACGCTCAGGGACTTTGGGTGCCAGTAAATCTGGTTTCTCTCCGGCCTCAATCTGCTTCAGCCCTTCGGCAATGAGCGCTTCGCCCTTATCGATATCGGCTGCCAGAGACTCATCAAGGCGACCTAAGTCTTCAAGAATTGCACGCGCTTCACCGTAGCCTTTAGCGATCCCCTCGCGGGCCGCCTCCAGACGTTCAGCAATGCGCTCCTCGGAGGCTCCCTCTGCGCGAAGGCCTTCCACACTCTGATAGACATGGCGAAGTATATTGGTCGCTGTGACTTCCGGGCTTTGGGTAGAAACAGGCTGGGCAGACTTAGTATTCGCTACCTCAGCAGACTTATCGGCCTGTGCCAAACGATTTACTGCGCCTTGCGACTGGGACGAATCCTGCGGAGACCGCTGAAGATTGCCCAGGCTCTTGCCGTAGTTCTGAAAACCCGCACTGGAGAATGATGAAAAGGACGGAATGTTCATAGCAAGCTCCGCAGTAACCGATGAATGTGACTTCTGTATCGGTCACGGAGCTGTTTTCTTGAGTAGAAATCGCCTGTTCAGCGAATATTTACATTAAGTTGGCGTGTGCTGTCCGGATGACGCAGATCAATCAGCTACGGCGGATGTTGCGATACTCAACCGGCGTCTGATTTGTCCAGCGCTTGAAGGCCCGATAGAAGGTACTGGGTTCAGAAAAGCCGGTGAGGTAGACGATCTCATCAATGCTTTCATCGGTACCTGACAACAGGCGCTTGGCCAGGTTGCAGCGGTAGTCCGCGAGCAATTGATTAAAGTTGGTCCCTGCCTCAGTCAGACGCGTTCTTAGTGTGCGGGGCTTCATGTCCAGACGCCCCGCCACATCATCAAGATTGACCCGACCTGTCTCGAGTACTTCACCAAAAACCTTGTACACACGCGAGACGACGTCCTGACGCTCCAGCTTGGCAACGTGCTCACTGGCTAGTTTTTCATGCAGTTGCAGTAACTCAGGTTCGGCATGCAGTGACGGCAGATCCAGAAGACTGTCATCAAACCGGATACGGTTTTCACTGCACCCGAAACGCACATCGCAATCAAAAATACGGTGGTGTTCTGCGCAATTCTCTGGTGCTGGATGCGTAAATTCAATTGCTGCCGGGCGGAATTGCTCGTCGGTCACATACTCAAAGAAGCGCACCAGCCCAAGAACCATGCATTCATTAAGGTGACGAAGGCCGGTCACTTTGTCACTGGCTGATTCAACTTTTACAGATGCCTGATGGCTGTCGATCTCAATACTCGCCTGAGAGGCATCGCTCAACAGACGCTGGTAACTCAACGCCCGTTTCAGCCCTTCTCCGAAAGTTGGACTCGACAAAAAGAGGTACTGCAACACCTGTCCTTTGTAGACAGGCATGTTTTCGCCGAGGTGAATACCAATATCCGGGTCTCCGGAGACGTCCTCCATCACACTCCAGAAAATAATCTGAGCGTCATGCGGAGTACGCAGATTGCGGTCCTGCAGTACCTCGGGCGTGACACCCAGGCGCTGCCAGACATCATCAGCATTGATCCCCATCTTCAGCATCGCATGATGCGCCAGTTGGATCATAATGCCGGAGTCGCGCAATTCAGCCATTCCACCAGACATAAGTGTTTGATATTCCAAAAAGAAGAGAGTGCGATTTTGCCAGATACTCGGCCGTCTGCAAGCCTTATTGACCGATCTGACGCAGAACCCGCGTGATTGCGCCAATGGTGAGCTGCTCTGGTCGGCCTACTATCTGGCTTGATATGTGTCAAAAAAGAGTTTTTTCAGGACTTAATTTATGTATCACGCTACCCGTATTGAGTTAAAAAAGCTTCCGAGCGTTGCAAATCATACTGTGCGCTCTGCGTTTTCACGCAACACCAACATCCGCAACCCTGAGTTGCCGAACATGGATGCGGTCATTTACGGCCACGTCCCAAGCAAAAAGAATGTCAAAGACTACGCCAGCATCTGCGGCTTTGACACCAAAAGCGAATTTTTGCCAATCACTTACCCACATGTTGCTGCTTTCAAGCTACACATGGAGCTGATGCTGCACCGTACCTTCCCTCTGGGCATCATGGGCATGGTTCACGTAACCAATAAGATTACTCAGCACCGCGGTATTAAGCTCGGTGAGGCTCTGGATGTCCGCGCTTTCTTCGCTGGCTCTAATCGCACGCACAAAGGGTTGGAGGTCAGCCTTCGCACTGAAATCCGTGTGGGCATGGAGCTTGTCTGGGAAGGCCTCAGCACCTACCTGGCGCTGCTGCCAAGCAAAGGCATTGAGAAGAAAGAAGCAGAGCAGCTGCTTCCTGAGAACCCTGAATACAGTGAAAGCGAAACCTGGACGCTGCCATCCAACCTCGGCCTGAAGTACGGTCCGGTAGCCGGCGATCCGAACCCAATTCACTGGGGCGTGATCGCTGCCAAGGCATTCGGCTTTAAACGTCATCTGGCACACGGCATGTGGACCAAAGGACGTGCTGCCGCCAGTGTTCACAAAATGCTGGGTTCTGAAGCTGCGGAAATCTACGTTGAATTTAAACGTCCGATTTTCTTGCCGGCAAAAGTGGAGCTGCACTCAGGTAAAAAAGATCAGGAAATTGACTTCGAAGTAGCGGCAACCCGCAACGACGATGTCCACCTTGCAGGTTACATTAAAGCCTTGTAAACCGAACGACAGTTCAGCCACGTACTGATCAGTGCCCGGGCTCAACCGGGCACTTACTTATCTCCTACCATCTCATCTTCAGCATTCACAGGGTTTCCACCCGATAACCACTGCATCGCATCAGCGTAATGACCGAAAAGCCTGACAGGGTACGCTGGCGCATGGTAGGAAAGAAACATCGAGGTAAGGTGTTGCAGCATAAACGAATCACCGATCACAGCAACGGCCCTGGTAGAGGCTTGTACTAAGGGGTTTGATGCGTATATCTGAACTTCGAAATCAACAGTAAGAACATCTGAAGCAATGATAGCGACCAGCTTGGGGGACAT
>NZ_DDKU01000094.1:0-7533 GCF_002339775.1 Thalassolituus sp. UBA2590 | reverse complement strand
CGGGTTAAATTACGCGACACCCGTGCGGGTACCGAGCTATCCCTTAATGGTCATATCGAAGGTGACAGCAGTGAGGCGTTACTCTATCTGCAGGAGACACCACTGGCGGATCTGATTGATCGATCTCTCGATGATTGGCTGGCTACAGGCTCAGCAGCAACCGATCTCAGTCTGTCGATGATTCTTGGTGACGAAGATGCTACGCCAGATGTTGAGCTGCGCAGTGTGCTCCAGAATACCGGCATTACGCTCACGTCTGCAGACCTGAAATTCAGCGATCTGAATGGTGCGCTGACGTTTGATACCGATACCGGTTTATTCGCCGACAAACTCAGTGGACGTACTTTTGGTGGCGAGTTTACGCTGGATATTAATTCGGTCGCTACCGGCGACAGTTATCGGATTGATGGCGATGCCTCTGGTAGCGCTGACTGGCAATCGTTTAAACAATGGGCGGACTTATTTTTACTCGACCCGGTAAAAGGCCAGTTGAGCTATCGCGCCAGCCTGGGTATTGACCCCGCTGAAGACAATCCGTTTAACCTCCTGATTGAGTCCGACTTGCAGGGCACAGAGATCTCCCTGCCTGCACCTATGGGTAAAGTATCGGAAGATAAGCGTCGTCTCACAGCCCTTGTGACACCGGGAGAAACCATTGACGTCTCAGTGAATTATGACGATTTATTGAGTACGTCGGTGCGACTCGATGACACGGGTGTAAGCACAGGTGAAGTGGTGCTGGGTGGTGGCGAAGCGCGTATTGATGATAGCCCTGGCATTGATATTACAGGCCGGGTTCAGGGAACGGTGAATGTCTCAGACTGGTGGGATGTCTGGGATCGTATGATGCTGCTGGTGGAAAAAGCAGATGCCCGGGCGCTGGCTCAGGGTTTACCGACCGAGCTTCCTGAAAATACGCTTGGGAATACCAACCCGGTCAGTTCGGTTGAGCTGACTATCGACTCACTGGATGCATGGGATATTCCGATCGGAGCTACTCGTGTTTCTGGTGATCAGGAATTCGGTGAATGGACGATTCAGCTTGCCAATGAAGTTGCGCGAGGCACGGTCGTTATTCGCGAAGACGACAATGATCCTCTGGTTCTGTTGATGGACTTTGTTCATGTGCCAGAGCCCCAGGAACCGGAACCAGAGCAGCAGGAAACACTGGCCAGCTCTGACGCGGGAGAAAATTCAGCCAATGCTTCACAAAATACAGACCCGATGGCGGAATTTATCCCGGCAGATGTCAGCGCTATGGATATCACGATTCAGGAGCTTTATTACGGTACCCGTAATTTTGGTCGTTGGCAGGCAACAACGCGTCCTATTCCATCCGGGTTGAGCTTGCAGGTTCTCGACAGTGACATGAAGGGAATTAAACTTCAGGGAACACTAGACTGGGTTTTACGCGAAGGTCAGCATGCAACGCGTATGACGGAGTTTGATGTCAGTGCGAGTAAGGTCGCCGATATTCAGCGCGCCTTCCGTCTGCAACCTGTGGTTGAGGGCGATAAACTCACTGGCAAATTCAGCCTCGACTGGATTGGCTCGCCCGCTGGTTTTGACACCGAAACGTTAAATGGCAAAGCCAATTTCCGTATTACGAACGGACGTGTGAATGCAGAAGGAGCGGCGGCTCTGAAAGCCTTCGGTGCATTGAACTTTAACTCTATTTTCCGGCGTCTTCGTCTCGACTTTTCGGACCTTGTAGGCTCGGGGCTGGCATTCGATACCATGAAAGGCGCAGCGACTATCGAGCAGGGTGTACTGACGTTAAGTGAGCCTATTACTGTTGATGGTCCGGGCGGTAAATTTCTGACCTCGGGTATGACAGACCTGAATACCACTGAGCTCGATATGAAGCTGGCGGTGACCTTTCCCGTGACTAATACCTTACCTCTGGTCGCCGTACTGGCGGGTTTTGCACCACCCGTCGCTGCATCCATCTACGTCACCGAACGACTCATTGGTGACGAACTGGAGCGCTTTACCAGTGCGAGTTATACCATCTCCGGGACCTGGCAGGAGCCGGATGTAAAACTGAATAAAGCCTTTGATAACGACGTTGAGGGCAAAAAGAGCCGGGGCTTTATGGATCGGGTACTGAGTATTTTTGGCTTGGGAGGAGATGACTGATGACAGGCAGAATTGCCGCGGTGCAATGTACCAGCGTCAGTGATCCGGAAAAGAATAAACGGGCGCTGTCGGTGTTGATTTCTGAAGCAGCTTCTCAGGGGGCAGATCTCGTGCTCCTGCCCGAAATGTGCCTGAGCATGAACAGTGACTATTATCAGGACCTGGCTGAGGACAGCGCAACCCTGGACTGGCTGGCAGCTCAGGCTGCTACCCATTCGTTGTGGCTGGTGGCTGGTGCTGTTCCTCAGCCAGCCCCGGGTGATGACGCCCGTGTTCGTTCTGCGTCACTGGTGTTTAACCCGGAAGGCGAGTTAGTTAAACGCTACGATAAAATTCATTTATTTGATGTCGACGTAGGGGATGCTCAGGGAAGCTACCGGGAGTCTGATACCTTTTCTTCGGGCAGTGACATCGTCAATATCGAAACACCTGTCGGCAATATCGGTCTGACGATTTGTTTTGATCTACGCTTCCCTGAACAGTATCAGGCTCTGCGTGACGCCGGTGCAGATATTATTCTTGTGCCAGCCGCCTTTACACATACTACGGGCGAGGCGCACTGGGAAATTCTGTTGAAGGCCCGGGCCATCGAAACGCAATGTTATGTACTCGCGGCTAACCAGTGTGGCTGGCATGACGACAAACGCCGCACCTGGGGGCACTCGATGATTATTGACCCCTGGGGTGAATCACTGGGAATGCTCCATGAGTCGCCGGGTGTGATTGTTGCCGACGTGGATCTGAAAGTGTTGGAAGACCTCAGAAAGAAAATGCCACTCACTCGTCCATAGTGAGTACTTTAAGCGACTGGCCTTGATGTCATCGTCAGACCAGTCGTTCGTAGAGCAGGCCGAGAACTAATATCAGTAAGATAAAAGAAACCCCTTGCCAGAACCTGACCGGATCTCGCTCCATCACCGGTGGGCGTGATTTCTGAAGGTAGACTGAATTCGGATTTCTCAGATCATAAATAAATTCAGCCGGTTCTTTGTAGCGCATCGCTCGTTTAGGGTGGACCGCCTTTTTAATCGCCTCATCAACCCAGACGGGAATAGCACGTCCGCAACTTCGCACAGAGGTGTAGTGCAGTTTATTCAGGTCCTTACGTTTGGTGATGCGGGCGACATCTGAGCCGTACGGTAAGCGCCCGGTCAGTAGTTCGTAAGTAATTGCACCGAGAGCGTACACATCGGATTCTGTAGAGCCCTGTGCTCCCAGAAAATATTCCGGGGCGGAGTATTGAGCCGTGCCAAGTAACGTCAGGCGCTCGAGCGGTGTATCTATTTCGGTGATGCCTGCTACCTGCGTCGAGCCAAAGTCCAGAATTCGCACGGTGCCATCATTGCCGATCATTAAATTATCGGGTTTAAGGTCCTGATGCAGCATTTCCAGGCGGTGAAAGGCCTGAACGCCACGGGCGGCCTGTTCCATAATTTCCCGGACCTGTTCGAGGGTCGGCTCCGGATGATCACGCATCCACTGGTCAAGCGTCTGGCCTTCGATGTATTCGGTGGTGACGTATATAAAATTGCGGACCCGATGTGATGGACCCGGACGAACTACATAAGGGCTGTCGATCCTTCTGGCAATCCAGTCCTCCAGCAGAAAGCGCTCAAGGTAGGCCGTATTGTCGCGCAGCTCACCGGATGGCGTTTTCAGGATGAGCGTTTGTTCTGTCTCTGTGTCTTTTGCAAGATATACATGGCTGCGTGGGCTGCTGTGTATCTTGCGCAGAATGTTGTAGCCGTCGAACTCATCGCGCGCCTTCAGAGAGGGAGGAAAGGGGAGCTCGGTGAGCTGTTGATGAACGTCCTCTTTATTCTGATCAAGCAGGTGATCAATACGTAAAATCTGGATCGTCAGGTTGTCGTTACTGTTGTTATCCCGTGCGGCTTCGAGGATTTCTCGTGCGGCACGATCAAGATCCGATGAATATTTATTGATCGTACTGATGACCAGCTCGTCGTTGACGAACTCATAAATGCCATCGGTAGCACTGATAAAGATATCACCGACATTGACTGAGAGAGACAGATAATCAATTTCTAGCTGGGTATCCATGCCTAAGGCACGGGTCAGGTAGCTTTGGTCTTCGGAGGTATAAAAACGATGGTCTGTTGTCAGTTGTTCCAGCTGTTTATCTGCAACACGGTAAACACGGCTGTCACCGACGTGAAAAATATGGGCGGTACGGGATTTAATAACTAACCCATTAAAGGTGCAGACATAGCCTTTATTCGGGTCGTAGCTTCTCAGGTTTCTTCTGGCTTGTGCATGTAGCCATGAGTTTGTTGCCTCCAGTACCCTTAGCCCCGAGGTCTTTACTGTCCATGCTTCTGAGGTGCTGAAATAGTCACTGAGAAAGCTCTGAACAGCGGTAGCGCTGGCGTCATGACTGACGTTGCTGCTACTGATGCCATCGGCGAGAGCCATGGCTACGCCTTTGCTTTCGAGAAGAGGGAGCGTTGGGGTGTGAACGGCGTGAAAGTCCTGGTTAATGGCTTTGACGCCTTTATCGCTGCATTGCCCTGTGCTGACTTTCAGCTGCTCTGACATGGTGTTGCCTCGCAGAAAAAACAGATCTGCCTGTGCAATGTGCACAGGCAGAGTGTATTGCTATCCGTCGAAGGGTAGCGATTACAGAGTACGGTCGGCACTCTGACGTACGTGTGTAAAGTACAGTGGCAGAGCGACGAACACAAAACCACCGACAAGGTTACCCAGTGCGGTAGGCAGTTCGTTCCAGATGATGTAGTCCATCACAGTAAAGTCACCGCCCATGATCATTGAGAATGGGAACAGGAACATGTTGACGATGGAGTGCTCGAAACCCATGAAGAAGAACAGCATGATTGGCATCCACATAGCGAACATTTTAGAGATCGCAGAAGTAGATATCATGGCGCCAACAACACCCATAGATACCATCCAGTTGCACAGCATGCCGCGGATGAAAATAGTCAGCCAGCCGTCTACGCCGTGCGATGCATAACCTACGGTACGTGATTCACCAATGGTTGATACTTTGGCTGCGATTGCGCCGCCGTCAGTGTTGTAGCCATAGGTCAGGATGAAAGAGATCATTACCGCAACAGACAGAGCACCCGCAAGGTTGCCGCAGAATACCAGGCCCCAGTTACGCAGCATCTGCGGAACGGTACAGCCAGGACGCTTGTCGATAATCGCCAGTGGCACCAGAGTGAATACACCGGTCAGCAGGTCGAACTTCATCAGGTAGAGCATGATGAAACCTACCGGGAACAGCACAGCCCCCAGAATTGGCGAACCACTTTTCATGGCGACGGTGATCGCGAATACAGCAGCCAGAGCCAGAATAGCCCCAGCCATAAAAGCACGGATCAACGTGTCTTTGGTCGACATGAATATCTTTTCTGCACCGCTATCCACCATTTTTGTGGCGAACTCAGAAGGCATTAAGTAGGACATAGCATTTCCTCGTAATTTGGGGGTGTTCTATCGGCTTTAAAATGAAAAACGGCGTCGCCCCAGTCGGTGATTTACCGATGGGTGTCGACGCCGTTATCGAATTTTTGTCTGATTTTTTGAGAGCCGCCGTTGGCTCACTCAGGACTCTGCAACCGTCGTGCCATATTTTTTTGTTGGAGATAAAACCCTATTAAAACAGGGGCTTAAGTTATAGCAGTCGGTTCTCAGGCAATGGGCAAGAGTAATCACAGACGATGGCAGTGCGATACTCAGGTGCAGGAAAAACAAAAAATGCGCACTAAGTGCGCATCTTTATAGTGAATAAAAAGTAAGCTGGCGGATCACCGGATGAAGCGTTCAGGCGTTGCTGTCGATCTCTTTAATCAGCTGAAAGAGTTTTTTGAATGCGGTGCCTGGCTTTGGTGGCTCGGCCTGCATCTCTTTCTGAGCATTCCGCACCAGATTACGTAATTGCTGGCGATCTGTATCTGGATAGGTATCAAGAAATTCGTTCATCGCCTTACCATCCTTGATCAGGCGATTACGCCATTGCTCTAACTGGCCCATACGACGACCGAAGGCCTCGCTGGATGGGTCGAGCATATCGATCGCCTCCTGCAGGGCGTCGATGTCTTCCGAGCGCATCAGTTTGCCGATGTATTGAAAGTGACGGCGGCGGGCTTCGTGTTTTTTAATACGACGGCTCTCTTCCAGCGCGGCCATTAGCACATCGGTAATCGGAAGGTCAGTCCATTTGGCAGGCGGAAGATTGCACAGCGTTTCTCCGAGTTCCTGATAGCGATGCATTTCACGCTTCATTTCAGTCTTACTGACCAGTTCGTATTCGATGTCGTCGTCTTCGTGGGTCATAAGAACTCCGGAGTATTCAGTGGTGATCAGCTCAGCGACTGGTCAGCTTACAGATAGAAGATTGTGGCGAGCCCGAGAAATGACAGGAAGCCGATCACGTCGGTGACGGTTGTCAGTACTACGCCACCGGCGAGTGCCGGGTCGATACCACGGGCTTTGAGTATCAGTGGTAATGCCGCGCCCGTGACTGCAGCGACCAGTAAATTAATGATAATCGCAGCGCCGATAATGGCGGCGATGCCCGGATCGTTGAACCAGAGCAGAGTAATGACCGCGATGACAGCCGCCCAGAGCACGCCGTTAATGCCTGCGACGATAATTTCCCGGTTAAACAGCCAGCGGAAGTTTGCGCTGGAGAGATGCCCCAGTGCCTGCCCGCGAATAACCAGGGTCAGGACCTGACTGCCAGCGATGCCGCCCATACTGGCAACGATGGGCATCAGTACAGCAAGAGCGACGACCTGTTCGATGGTTTTATCAAACAGGCCGATGACGGCGGAGGCAGCCAGTGCCGTAAGCAGGTTAATGCCCAGCCAGACAGCTCGACGGCGGCTGGTTTTCAGCGCCGGAGCAAAGGTATCTTCTTCTTCATCCAGACCCACGGAACTCATCAGCGAGTGGTCCGCGGTTTCCCGGATAACGTCAACCACGTCATCGATGGTGATACGACCGATAAGTTTGCCCTCTGCATCGACAACCGGAGCCGATACAAGGTCGTGTCGTTCGAACAGTTTGGCAACGTCTGTGTCCTGCATGGTGGCAGGGATCACCCGGGCGTCGGTGGTCATCACCTCACGCACGGTCTGGTTGGGATCGCTGACAAGAAGCTTGTTGATGGTCAGGATGCCAATAAATTCGTTGTTCCGGTTTACGACCAGAAGGTTATCCGTCATTTCTGGCAGCGTCGGGTGGCGACGCAGGTAACGCATAACAACTTCGAGCGTGATGTCAGGACGGATGGTCACCGTATCGGTGTTCATCAGACCACCGGCGCTGTCCTCCGGGTAGCCCAGTACCTGTTCAAGACGGGTACGGTCCTGCTGGTCCATCGCGTCGAGTACTTCCTGGGTAACGCGT
>NZ_DDKU01000139.1:0-8111 GCF_002339775.1 Thalassolituus sp. UBA2590 | reverse complement strand
GACCAGCACCTTGTCACGAAGCTGGAACCGGATTATCGCAGAAACGGCATTTATCGTAGGGAGTGGTGTGATCAGTCCAAAGGTCTGGTGGCGTATTCCGGAAGGTAAAGAGGCTGACCCTGCAGACCCCAAAGACAACGACAATCCTGATATCGACGATTATCTGGGGTACGGGGAACTCAACTATGTGAAGCTGATGCAGAAGCATCAGTTCTCCATCATGGTGCGGAATAACCTCGACTTTTCTGAAAATCGCGGCGCTGTAGAGCTTGGTTACAGCTTTCCGCTGACCAAGAAAATCAAAGGTTATGCTCAATACTTCAATGGTTATGGCGAAAGCCTGATCGACTACGATCGTTATCAGGAGCGATTCGGTATCGGGATCAAACTGACTGATTGGTTCTGACATGTTGACGCTGGGATTTATTATCAACCCCTTTGCCGGGATTGGCGGGGCAGTGGGCCTTAAGGGCAGCGACGGCCCTGAGATTGTTAAAGAGGCATTCCGTCGTGGTGCGACTCAGAGGGCGTCTGACCGTGCCCGGGTTGCACTGGAATTGCTGTGTCCCTATGCAGACCAGATTCAGTTTCTGTCTTGCCCGGGAGATATGGGACAGGCATTGCTGGATGAAATGAACTTCCGGTATCACCTTGTCGATTTTGAGCCAGCTGTGCCGTCTACTGCGGCCGACACCATCACTGCAGTTCAGCACATTGCCGAAGCGAAGCCAGACGTTCTGGTGTTCGCAGGCGGTGATGGTACTGCACGGGATATCTGTAGCGTTGTTGGTGACCGCGTGCCGGTTCTGGGGATTCCTGCTGGCGTAAAAATTCACTCTGGTGTTTATGGCATATCGCCGAGCGCGAGCGGTGAGGTATTGCAGCGTCTGGTGCAGGGGCAACTGGTCGATATCCGGGAAGCAGAGGTCAGAGATCTTGATGAAGATGCATTCCGCGAGGATCAGGTCCGGGCTCGGCAATACGGTGAAATGCGTGTCGTTCAGAGCGGGCATTTTGTGCAGTCGGTAAAACAGGGCGGTACCGAGTCAGAAGAACTGGTGCTGGCCGATATTGCAGCGCATGTCATCGAAGAGATGGAGCCGGGAGCACTGTACCTTTTTGGCTCCGGTAAAACGACCCAGGCAATTCTTGATGATCTTCACCTTGAATCGACGCTACTAGGCGTTGATGCGGTGGTGGATGAGCAGGTCATTGCCAGTGACCTGAGCGAGTCAGGTATTTGGGCGCTATTGCAGGAATACGAAGAAGCCTACGCGGTTGTCAGTGTCATGGGTGGGCAGGGCCATATTTTCGGTCGCGGAAATCAGCAATTCAGCCCACGTATTCTTACAGCTCTTGGAAAAGATCACTTTTACGTTGTAACGACCAAGACAAAACTGGTGGGGCTCGAGGGACGGCCGCTCGTAATTGATAGTGGTGACGTAGAACTTGACCGTCGTTGGGCGGGAACCCAGACGGTGATCACGGGATATCACGATCAGGTGGTTTATCCCATCATCTGACACAGAGTGAGCTTGAAGAAAGTAAGCCTGATGACATTGTCAGACTCTCGCGACGATGACAAGATATCGCCTTATGAGAGATTGCCAGCCGCTGGCCAAAATTAAAAACAGGAAAGAATTAATAATGCGTAAAGGTGGAAAGTACTACAGTCCGGCAACCAAAATGATTCACTGGTTGATGGCGATTATCATCATTGGCCTGCTGGTCGTGGGGACACTGCTTGAGAATATGGCCAATGGCCCAGAGAAGTTTGAATTGATGGACTTGCATAAGTCAGTGGGTGTTCTTGCGCTGCTTCTCTTTTTCTTGCGTATTCCGTTGCGGATTATTAATCCGGTCAGACCTGTGAGTGGTGTGCCGAAGAGTACACAAATGGTAGCTGGCGCGGTGAAAGGTTTGCTTTATCTTTCAATGTTGTTGATGCCTGTGAGCGGTATCCTGATGAGTCAGTCTGCAGGCTATCCCGTGGCTATGTTTGGTTGGGAAATCCCCACCCTGATCGCAGAAAATGAACAGATCAATGAAATTGCAGGCTTGACCCACGGTATTGTTTCAAAAGTACTGATGGCTCTCATTGCTCTGCATATATTAGGTGCGCTTTACCACCACTTTATCCGTCGTGATGAAACGCTACGTCGTATGATCCGCGACTGAGATTTTGCTGCGCGGCCTTCGATATCGTTTACTTGGGATGATATCGAGGGCCGCTGACCTGTCGCTCTGCTCAGAGTGTAAATCGACTTATCTTCTGTGCCAGCTCCTTAGAAAGACCGCTCAGCACATTCCCTTCGTGCTCGGCTTTTGATGCTTCTTCGCTGCAGCGTTGGGTAAGCCCGTTGATCTTATGAATGTTCTGGCTGATTTCAGCCGCGACCTGGCTCTGCTGCTCTGACGCTGTCGCCACCTGAGTGTTCACATCATTGATACTGAGCATCACTTCTGAAATGCGGTCAAGAATGGCTGCTGACTCGGTCGTTTTCTCAATACCAAAGGTAGATTGAGCCTGCGACCGTTCTACAGTGTCGACGACTTGTGTTGTCCCCGACCGGAATTGCTCAAGTGTGCTGCGGATAGATTCGGTTGATTCCTGGGTACGGCTTGCAAGCGTGCGCACCTCATCAGCCACCACGGCAAAGCCGCGCCCTTGTTCGCCGGCGCGAGCGGCTTCAATAGCAGCATTGAGAGCAAGTAGGTTTGTCTGTTCGGCAATTCCATTAATGACACCAAGAATTTCTGCAATGCTCTCACTGTCTTTCTGGAGCTGTTGTGCTGCAGCTGAGGTGTTTGTGATGTCATTGCTCAGGCTCTGGATGGCATCCCGAGCCTCATCGGCAATCTTCTTACCTTCGCTGATGTCTTTACCCACAGAGGTAACAGCGTCAGCAGCATCCGAGGCGTTACGGGCTACCTGATGAACGGTCTGGGACATTTCATCTATGCAGGTTACTGCACTTTGTAGCTCCTGCTCCTGTTCGTCTGTCACAGTATTAAGTGAGGTTGTGATTGAGCGAAGGGCAATAGCAGTTTCATCGACTGTGGTAGAGGAGCGCAAGACCTGATCAATAGTCTCGCGGAGGCTGGTAATCAGATGGTTGAATGAAGTCGACATCTGTCCCAGTTCATCGGTTGAACCATGAGCTACAGTCTGCGACAGATCCAGGTCTTTCGATATGTGCTGAATGCGCTCTGTGATGCTGATCACCGGTTTGCAGATACTGTTTGAAATCAGCTTTGTAATCGCAAAAATAATGGCAATGATCAGAGCGAAGGTGATGAATAAGGCCTGATAGGTTGAACTGAGTAACTGACTCGCCTCAGTTTGTGCGGCTGTCGCCATAGTTTCCAGGCTTGTCTCTGATTCGCGGATTGATTGACGCATTTCTCCAGACACTCCTGAATCAGCAGTGAGTCCAATTTCTTTCAGTTTATCTGCCAGCGACAAAAAGTCCTTTCTGTACTTCTGCATAAGTGGCACAGAAGCATTG
The DNA here is from genome assembly GCF_002339775.1 of Thalassolituus sp. UBA2590. NCBI lineage: Bacteria > Pseudomonadati > Pseudomonadota > Gammaproteobacteria > Oceanospirillales > Oceanospirillaceae > Thalassolituus > Thalassolituus sp. UBA2590. The sequence goes on along the minus strand of NZ_DDKU01000139.1, from coordinate 4,602 downwards.
AAGCCGCGCTCCCGCAGCATGGGCACGGTGTCATCAATACGCTGGGTAAAACGATCAACGTACTTAGCATCCAGGCGTAGCATAAAGTCTTTCTCGTGGCGTCTGAGCATTAGCATCTGATAGAGCAACTCGTAGTCGCCGCCCGCTTTTAAAGATTCTTCTACCTGATGAACTGCGTCGCGCAGACTGCCGTAGAGCCCTGTTTTGGGAGTCAGGCCGGCATCGGTTCTCAGAGTTGCGAGGGAGTTAAATGACGCGACGTAATCATTTACTGATTGTTGTAGGCCGTCGACGCCGGAAACATTCATACCCTGAGTCTGCATGTCTGCCCTCAGCTCGGTGAGGCCTTCGGTCAGTATTGATGCTGTACTGGCATGTTTATCAAGGTAAGACGGGTCAAGGCGGGTTAAGAAGTCCTTCTCATGGCGCCTGAGAGTAAGAACACCTTTCTCTACATCAGCGATATCCTGGCGTACTTCTCCGAGTTGTTCAATCGAGGTGAGTTGCACACTGGTGATCAGGCCAAGCAGAATTAGACCCACGAGCGTCACGGCGACGATCAGGTTGTGCTTAGCCTTAATGGATAAGTGGTTGAACATTGCTACTGCCTCATACTGACTTGCATTCAGTGTAGCAGTGGCCTGAAAAGCTGCCTGAATTTTGAACAGGATGTCAGTTCAGTCGGCCGCGAGCGGCTAATTACCCGCCAGAATCAAAGTTCGATGGGAATCGGCTGTTTCTTTTCAATGAGCTCGATTTTGTAGCCGTCTGGGTCCTGGACGAAGGCAATGACCGTGCTACCGCCTTTGACCGGGCCCGCTTCACGGGTCACAGTTCCACCGGCGTTGCGGATGGCCTCGCAGGTATCTGCTGCATCATCAACCTCTATTGCGATGTGACCGTAACCTGTGCCCAGGTCATACTCTGATTCATCCCAGTTGTAGGTCAGCTCCAGAACGGCACCTTCTTTCTCTGGTTGATAGCCTACGAACGCCAGGGTGTAGCGGTACTGCTCGTTATCGCTCTTACGCAACAGCTGCATACCCATTACTTCGGTATAGAAGCTGATCGAGCGATCGAGGTCGCCGACGCGCAGCATAGTATGCAATATTCTCATTGTTTCTCTCCTTTAGTCCGGGTTATCTCTGACTGGGCTGTATCTGGTTGGGCTACTTCGGTCAGTCAGACGTCTTCTGTTTAAATTCACACAGATCTTCGATGACGCAAGACCCACACTTCGGCTTGCGTGCCACGCAGGTGTATCGCCCATGAAGAATCAACCAGTGATGGGCATCCATCAGAAATTCTTTCGGCACCAGTCGCATGAGACGCGCTTCAACTTCATCCACGTTCTTTCCTGGGGCAATTTTAGTGCGGTTTGATACCCGGAAAATATGGGTATCGACGGCCATTGCTGGCTGCCGGAAGGCGGTGTTCAGTACGACGTTGGCCGTCTTTCGTCCGACACCGGGCAGAGCCACGAGTTCGTTACGCGTCTGCGGGACTTCACCTCCGTGGCGTTCTAGCAGGAGCTCGGCCATTTTGACGACATTCTTAGCTTTGCTGTTAAACAGGCCGATGGTTTTGATGTACTCCTTCAGGCCTTCTTCTCCGAGCGCAAGTATCTGGGCGGGCGTGTTTGCGACGGGAAACAACTTCCGGGTGGCTTTATTTACGCTTACGTCGGTAGCTTGCGCTGACAGGGTTACAGCGACAAGTAACTCATAGGGGGAAGTGTACTCAAGCTCAGTTTCCGGATTCGGATTCTCGTTTCTGAGACGGGTAAAAATTTCAATACGTTTGTCTTTGTTCATAGTCATCACATCAGGTTCCATGCTCATGATAACAGTTGAACCTGTCAGAAAGGAAAAAGCCCTGCCTCCGGGGAGAGAGCAGGGCTTAGTGGTGATCGACAGGCTTACTTTTCGTTATTCAGCGGCTGTTATTTTTATTTTTGCCAGCTGTGCCCGTTCGTTACATCTTATCGACGTGGTGTTACCGACAGCGTTTTGGAGTAGGTTCTCGCCGGCGGGTATTTATAGGTTAGTCAGTAAAATGGGTAACGAAAGGCGATTTCGTGCAAATACACAAAATATACGTTCAGTGATTACATTGCAGTAACACTGGTTACGTTCGGGATAAAAACGTAGGCAAATAGACCTGAAAGGAGTTGTCCGACCAGGCCGGACCTGATCGGACTCAAGAGACCGACGACGGGATCAGTTGTTCGCGTGAAGCTCTTCATTCAGAGCAATAGCGCTCTTATTGGTAACGCATTGAACGGCGCCTGTAATAGAGTCACGACGGAACAGCAGGTCTGATTTACCTGCGAGGTCACGCCCTTTAACGGTTTCTACGATGTTTTTCTGGTCGTCGAGTACCTGAATCTTGGTACCAGCCGTCACATACAAGCCTGCTTCGACGGTGCAGCGATCACCTAGAGGGATACCGATACCGGCGTTGGCGCCCAACAGGCACTTCTCGCCGACAGAGATAATGATGTTACCACCACCAGACAGGGTGCCCATCGTAGAGCAGCCGCCACCCAGATCAGAGCCGTCACCAACAACGACGCCCGCAGAGATACGACCTTCAACCATAGAAACACCCATGGTGCCCGCATTAAAGTTAACGAAACCTTCGTGCATGATGGTTGTGCCCTCACCGATGTAGGCACCCAGACGAACGCGAGCAGTGTGCGCAATGCGTACGCCGGCAGGCACCACGTAATCGGTCATGCGTGGGAACTTATCTACACTGTTTACTGACAGCAGTTCACCTTCGAGTCGGGCCTGCAGCTGAGCATCAGCCAGTTCATTCAGGTCGATAGCGCCTTTGTTAGTCCAGGCAACGTTTGGCAGCAAGCCGAAGATACCGGCAAGGTTAACGCCATGTGGCTTAACCAGGCGGTGAGAGAGCAGGTGGAGTTTGAGGTAAACTTCTGGGGTAGATGATGCCTGATCATCAGACTCCAGGATTGTCACAACTACAGGGCGCTTGCTTTCAGTGCATGCACGCGCAAGCTTGGCTTGCTCGCTATCGGCGCCTTCAACAGCAGAAGCAAAGGTGCTCAGCTGGTCTGAATTGACGCTGATTGCTTCGTTACCGCCGGTGTAGCCGAGAGCAGAGCGTGCAGCTTCAACGATGCCGTCAGCTGGGTTAAGCAGAGGCTTCTGGTAATAAACCTCGAGCCATTCACCTTTACTGTTGTGAGTACCAACACCGATGGCGATTGCGAATGTGGTCATGAGTATTCCTCAGGTAGTCGTTTAAATGTTGTTATTTCAGGCGGGCTTCGTAGTCGTCTGCTTTGAAGCCAAGCACACGCTCACTGCCAGTATCCAGAAGTGGGCGCTTAATAATCGAAGGGTTGTCGAGTATGACTGCTTTCGCCGTGGCGTCATCCATCGTTTCACGGGTACTTTCATCCAGCTTTCGCCAGGTTGTTCCGCGACGGTTGATCACCGCTTCCCAGCCAAGTTCATCCAGCCAGGCATCCAGCTTATCCGCCGGTACACCTTCTTTCTTATAGTCATGAAAGTGGTAGTCGATGCCTGCGTCAGCCAACCATTTAAAGGCCTTCTTCATGGTGTCGCAGTTTTTGATACCGTAAATCGTCAGCACGGGGTATCCCTTATTCATGTCATAAATCGGTGCGGATGATACCAGAATGGACAGGCTGGATCAGCAGGTGCTGTGCTTTGCCGGGCCAACCTGAGCGGGAAGATTGTTCACACTGCTTTTATTGGACGAATCGCGGCTTGCAGAGTGCTTCGGCGGGTCTACGCTTAAAGCCAAAGAGGAGGTCTGCCATGTCGCCAATCAAAAGTCTGAGCATTCGTGCAAAGCTGATGTTGCTAATTTTGCCGTTACTGGCAGCTCTGGTGGTAACTGACGTACGTTTATTGCAGTCCATGGGGAGTCGTATAGCAAGCTTCAGCCACATCGAAGTGCTGGTAACCTTGACTCAGCTCAATAGTAATCTGGCGCATGAGATGCAGAAAGAGCGGGGTATGTCAGCGGGCTTTCTGGGCAGCGGTGGGAAGTCCTTTGCACAGGCAATCGTTAAACAACGCCAGTTGGTAGATGCTCGCCGCGTCGATTGGGAAGCTTACATTAGTGACCACTCGCTGAAAGATTACCCTGGTGTTGAGCAAGAGATTAAGGCGGCTGAGAAGCGTCTGGAGCGCCTTGCTTCGGTGCGTAAATCGGTCACAGATCAATCGGTTGAGCTGGGTGAAGTGCTCAAGTTCTACACTGGCACAATCGCACATCTTCTGAGCGTTCCTGCGCAAGCTGCCCACTATTCTGAGGATGCAAAAGCCACGCTTAGCCTCGCGGCATACTATTCGTTTTTACAGGGTAAGGAGCGGGCTGGCATAGAGAGAGCGGTACTTAGCAACGCGTTTGGTGCAGACCAGTTTAATGGAACTCTTTATCCACGTTTTGTACGCCTGGTGTCCGAACAAGAGAGCCACTTTCGTGAGTTCGCTGCTTTCACTGATGATGATGGGGCGACATTGTGGGAGCGGTTCAATGTCAGTGCAGAAGTTGTTGCAGTCCAGAAGTATCGTGATATCGCCCACAGGCAGTCTGGCACCG
>NZ_DDKU01000184.1:0-5651 GCF_002339775.1 Thalassolituus sp. UBA2590 | reverse complement strand
GCGCAGGTCTCAGAAACTTTGGCAGCAGGATTACTGTTTTTGATTTCATCCCAATCCGCCTGAGCTTCTGGCGACAGTGTTACATGTATACTTCCGACAATATTATCGACCAGCTCTTTAAAGGGGGCGGGGTCGACTTTCTTATCGACTTCCTCACGAGTGCCAGAGGCGTTTTGATGAATACTCAGAGCGAAGCGTACAATATGAGATCGAGAGACTGGAATAAAGACATGACAAACAGGGTTTGCTCCGCTATAGGTCTTTTCGGTATCAAACTGCACCGATGGCACATCAAGCTGTTCAAGAGTCGACCAGTTCAAAGGGCCAATGTAATGCATCTTCCCTGTTTTTTCACGATATACCCTATGTCCATAGGTTGCAGTCAAAAAAGCAAGCGCCGCAGTCTCCAGCGCACTAGGATGCATAAAATTAACTTGTGGATTAGACTCGACCAGCTGTATGACATCAAGATAGCACGACACTCCACCCATGTGACCAGTAAACCAAGGACCACAAAAACTCCAGCTCCGGAAAAATAACTCTGTATGTTGCCAGCTTTGACTAGGTTGTTCATTCCAGTTGAGCACTCTGGCAGATTTTAAAGAATATGATTTTTTCATTCGCCTCTGTGGCGTTTTCCCATAGGGGGAAGGGTTATGCCGCGGCGCTTTAAATACTACCCTTGTACCGGCAAGCAAAGCCGATTGTGTAGTCGAAGAGTTAAAATCCGGCCCGACTGGACTACAACTTTCTGGTCGATCTCGCAGTTTTAATTTCGAGAATTTAATGAAATTTCGCATTAAAACTTGCCTTTCAATTTATCGTGATGTTTTGGTAATAAAGTCCTAACTAGATCGTTGCCTACGATAGCGACAGTTCCCGCACCTTTTCCTGCCGCAACAGCCCCACCAATGACGGTAAGAAAGGTGGTAAGTGCAGCCGGAGCTGTCAAGCTGACTCCCGCCACGCCAGCGACCCCAGCCGCAATAGTTGCGCCAGTCATAATGATACCTTGCAAACTTTTACCATAAGCAAAAGCATCAACGCCCGCCTGCAATGCAGTCAGACGATCATTTTCACTCTTCCAACGATTCCAGTTCATCTCGAGGTGCTCACGATTCCCCACAATATTGATAGGACGTGTCTTGATGAACTTGCGGTCCAGCAGGACTCCAAGGCTGTGCGCTGCTTTAACTGCGGTATTTGGAGAGGTAGTCGGATTAAACATAAACACCACATGACCAGGTAGCTGAACCCCCTGAGAAGCCAGAATAGTCATAGCCTGTGTTAGCACACCAGAGCCGCCATCTTCAGAAACCCAAGTAACACCTTCAACCTTCTTAGCATCGTACATAGTACGTGCCAGTAGCAGGGCAGATTCATGTAATTCTGTATATTGATTAACCCGAATCGCATTTCGATAATTTTTCAAGCCACCAATACACTTCTCACCCGGGGTGAAATGAAGATCAAAGCCTTTAGTATTAACCCTTAGACCACCTACATGTGGAGCCTCCCCAATCCTGGGAGCGGCAACATCTGCTGCCGACATAGGACTGTCGTAGCCGCTGTCAGAAATTGCAACTAATCGATCTTCTTTATGCTCAATCAGCCCATTTTCTCTGAATTCAGCCTGCCAAATATCGTTTACTTTTGATGCTTTGTATAACCCCGGCTTCTTCCCTGATTCAATAAGCTCCCCATAGTTAATATCAGCCTCAAAATGAAGGATCTTGAAGCCATCAGCATCAAGCTTTTCACAGGTCACCTTACAGCCCGGCAGGATCATCACGAACTCTTCCGTTCCGTTGCGATGAACTGCACCGGGTTTAACGAAGATATTACTCTGGTGCAGGCGACCCGCAGCGAGCTCATTAATGGCTTTAACCGTTATCTCAGCCCAGTAGTTATTACCATCACGGGCTAATTTAACTAGCTGGTCATAAACGGGCTTGGCAGTTGGAGTGATTTTGACTGGCTTACCGGAGTGCTGGCCAGCAATGACCACGTCTTGAGCTGGGGCGGAGTTGGAGAGCATAGTTGGCATCCTTGTCTCTGATTCAGAGTAGCGATTTAGTCCTGCTTACGCCTGAGAGTATAAACACTTTTATTCCAGAAAAAAGGCATTCGGGCCACAGCTACATTGAGGGGGAATAAAAAAGCCGGCACCTTGTGCCGGCTTTTTTGTGCCTTAGTCAGCCTTCTGTATAAAACTAAAGAATCGTTAATCCAGTCACGTACAGAACTTCGCCCGGTGCTCCGGTAACAGAGCCGCCCGGCGCCTCAAGACTGACGGCGACCGCTTTAATGGCAATGTCGTGGGTATTCACCGCAAGGGCCCGCGTGATACGTCCGCTCTCTGGCATCAGACCCAGCGATACTGGCGCGCTGCCATCTTCGGGCACAATCCAGAGTTCGTAATCATGCTGATCCGATGTTTCCACGGCAGCTGTTGCCTGTACGGTCAGTTCATTACCAGCGACTTCCATCAACCACAGAGGCTGGTCATCCTGCGTAAACACAGCAACCTGCTCGATCATAGTTTCTGGTACGACTCCAGGCACAACGGTTGGATCTGGGCGCATCAGGAACACGCCGATGAGCAGCACTGCGGCAGTTGCAAAACCACCAGCCCAGGCCATCACGCCTTTACTCTGAGGCTCATCGTTAGCAGCGCTCTGAGTTGTATCAATGAAGCCGATGCGACGGCTGATTTCCTGCCAGACTCTTTCTGGGGGCTGACGAGATTCAATTTTGCCGTTCATTGGTGCAAGCAGCTGCTCCCAGTGCCAAACCCTTTCCCGTACTTTCTGGTAAGCCTGCATCAAGCGGACAAATCGGCGACGGGCCTGTCCCTGCATGGTACCCATGACATAATCGGCCGCCAGCGCATCGAGACGTTCGTCATTTACATAATTCATTCTTCAAGGCACCTCTTCAGTCTTTGAAGGCCACGACGTATCCAACTTTTCACGGTGCCTAAAGGCGTTCCCGTGTGGGCCTGTATCTCCGCGTGCGTCATGCCGCGATAATAAGCCAGGTGAATGTATTGCAGATCATGCGTATCCAGCGTCTGCATACAACGCTCCAGAGCCTGATTTTCAGGATCCTCTGGTTGCTCCGGGGCAATCAGTTCCGGGGCACCCTCTTCATCGAGAGAATCCTGTCGGTCCTCCTTTGCGCTCTTTGACCTCAGCAGGTCAATGCAGCGATAGCGCACGATGCTGCTCATCCAGGTCATCACACTGCCACGGCCCTGATGATAGTCTCCCGCGTTATGCCAGATTTTGACAAAAGCCTCCTGCAGGGCCTCCTCTGCACGTTCCGGTGAACGCATTAGTTGCATAGCCACGCCGTACAATCTTGGCCCCGCGGCCTGGTACAGCTCCTCAAACGCTGGTCGCTCTCCCCGAGCCACGCCTCTGATCAGCTGTAGCTGAAGTTCTGGATCCATACAGAATAACTCCTTTAATGATCGTTATGACTATATACGGATAGCCCTGCTATTCAGATTAGATGGCATTTAACCACTGTGCCCGATGATGACTCATATCAATGTTTCAGCTTAACTCAGGTGTATTCTGGTACATAGGGGCTGAGAAGCGCCAACACGCCTTATCATGGGAGAAACTATGAACATCGAGAGAATACGAATCGATCTTCTGGAGCGCCTTGAGGCGCTGGAAGCGCGCTCTGATAAAGCCTCGCGCCATGCCAGCCACCGCGACGAGCCACTGTCTGCCGACTTCGAGGAGCAAGCGACGGAATCCGCCAATGACGAAGTTCTGAGTGTCATTGCCGATGAGGCCTTACATGAAGCTGACCACATACGTGACGCGCTGAAACGCATCGCCCTCGGCCACTACGGCATCTGTGATCAATGTGGCGACCAGATTGCCGAAGCCCGTCTGATCGCCGTTCCTTACAGCACGCGCTGCATTGAATGCGCGTGACTCCTGTCCAGACGAGCCTTAGATACGCGCCAGCACCCAATAACTCCCCAGTACTGCCAGTGCTGCCGAGAGGTAGCGAACCAGCACCTGACGATACCAACCCAGGCGGCGCAGACTGATAAGCAGCGGCATGACCACCAGGGTAATCGCAACCTGTCCCGCTTCGACACCCAGATTGAAGCCAAACAGAGCCCAGACAATGTTTCCTGTGCCCGTCGTCAACTCACCAAGCACGCTGGCAAAACCGAAACCGTGTACCAGACCAAACAGGAATACAACAACGGCACTGACTGGTAAGTAAGGGCGAAGATTATGCAACGCTGCAACCACCACAGACGCAGCGATGATCAGCTCAACCCAATAACCGGGTAATGCTAACCACCCCAGAGCACTGGCACTCAGAGTCAGTGAATGGGCAATGGTAAAGGTAGTTACGTACAGCAGAGCGGTTTTAACACAGGTCCGCACATCTGCTGCTGGTTGCCAGTCTTTCTTCTGTTGCACCAGAACTGAGACCAACAGCAAGGTGAGCAGGAAAGCTACGTGGTCAGGACCCAGCAGAATATGAATGATGCCCTGAACAAAAAACTCAGAAAACGTCTGCTGGTTCAGCTGTGCAGTCGTCATTTCCGGATTAATAGAAAAACTACCTGAGGATTCCAGCACACCCTGGCGAGTCAGGTCACCAGACGAGAGGTCCCACAATAAACGGTGTTCAGGAAGCAGTGAAAATAATCCGGTATATGTTACTTCGACGCGTCCTTCAGAGGCACATACAAACGTCACCGGAACAATTGCCGAGGCCATAACGCCGCGAGCATTATTAAACCTCAGAGGAACATTGAACTGTGGGATGCATGCTTCGCCCCCCTGCTGAACCTTGAGATGTCGGCCGACATAAGCCCGGATCTCCGGTGTCATGGCTTTCACTTCTCCCCAGAGGAGTTCACCATCGCGATTCTGATCCAGCCCCAGGCTTTGCTCAAGGTCAATCAACTGCCATTGAACCGAGCCACGTAATCCATCCGTTGTTTCTTTGAGTGTCAGTAGTGCAGTACTGCTTTGATGAGCAAAAGCCATCGTTGGTAACAGAGCCAGAATCAGGAGAATAAAACGTCTCATAGCAGCTCTCCCTGTGCAGCAACATAATGATTTTTCTGTGCGTTATTTACTTGTGACAACCAGCTCAGATTACGCTCTTCAGCGTTCTTTCCGACGGTCGAGAAATACAGAGAAATCAACTCTGAGTAACTCTGATCACGGCGTTTTATGCGTTGGCTGATACGCTCTTCAGCATAATCTCTCCAATACAACTCAGCGCTGCCGATCTGTTGCTCTGCGCGTGCAAGTTGAACAATTAATGCATCGTCCGGATAATTGGCAAAACCATAGTCCCGTAAGAGGGCCATGACTTTTTCAGGTTGTTTATTTCGCAGCAACGCTTCGCTGCGGTGTACCAGGTCAGCAACGCTAAGGAGCTCGTCGCCTGACCATTGCTGATAAAGTGCTTCAACTTCAGCGTACTTTCCTTCGTTAAGATAGCTTTTGCTTTTCTGGTAAAGCGCCCAGGCTGAGAGACTACGCCCTTGTGGTGAGTTGTCATGACTCAGTCGCTTGAGCAGTGAAGTCAGGATACCGTGGCCTGCTGACCCCGCCGTGCTTTGCAAGCCGATACTACAAACGGCGGCGAGATCTGAT
>NZ_DDKU01000126.1:8580-8738 GCF_002339775.1 Thalassolituus sp. UBA2590 | reverse complement strand
GGAATACTGAGAACGGATCGCTCAAACCTGCCAATCGCTCTTCAGTTGACGTATCGCGGCTGTCTGCCAGGAAACGATAAGCCTGAAGAAGACCTGCCGGGCCAACGAACTTGTCTGGGTTCCACCAGAATGAGGGACAAGACGTTGAACAACATGCA
>NZ_DDKU01000126.1:0-8271 GCF_002339775.1 Thalassolituus sp. UBA2590 | reverse complement strand
AAGACGTTGAACAACATGCACACAGGATACACTCATACAGACCATCGAGCTTCGCACGCTCTTCTGGCGACTGCAGACGCTCGATAGCTGGCGCCGGAGTATCGTTATGCAGGTACGGCTTGATCTTCTCATACTGCTGATAGAACAGCGACATGTCGATAACCAGGTCGCGGATTACAGGCATGCCTGGCAGCGGGCGCAGAACCAACTTGTCCATTTTGCCTTTGGTCGCTTCAGAAATCGGAGTAATACACGCCAGACCATTCTTACCATTGATGTTCATACCATCAGAACCACACACACCTTCACGGCATGAGCGGCGGTAAGCAACAGAAACGTCCTGTTCCTTAACCAGGTGCAGCACATCCAGCACCATTACGTCTTTACCACCAGGAATGGTAATTTCGTAATCCTGCATGTATGGAGCTTCATCCTTCTCAGGGTTGTAACGATAAACACTAACTAACATATCAACACTCCCCTCTTAATAGGTACGGACTTTAGGTGGGAACGCCTCAACGGTCTTAGGCGCGAAGTTCACCGCACGCTTGCCGATCGTCTTGGTTTCCGGGAAGTACAGTGAGTGACACAGCCAGTTTTCGTCATCACGCTCGGTGAAGTCGTTACGGGCGTGGGCACCACGTGACTCTTTACGCTCAATCGCAGCAACCGCAGTTGCATACGCAGTTTCGTAAAGGTTATCCAGTTCCAGAGCTTCAATACGCGCAGTATTGAACGCATTACTCTTGTCGTCGAGAACCGTGTTCTTAACACGCTCACCGATTTCTTTGAGCATTTCCAGACCTTTCTCCATGCTTGGACCTTCGCGGAATACACCGAAGTACAGCTGCATGGTTTTCTGAAGATCCGCACGAACAGCAGCAACGCTGTCACCAGAAGTCTGAGTATTCAGACGATTCAGGCGAGCCATTGCACGCTCAATGTCTTCTTCTGTTGGATCAACAAAGTCGAAACCATCTTTAAAGTTCTGCTCAACCTGCAGACCCACCGCACGACCAAATACAACCAGGTCAAGCAGAGAGTTACCACCAAGGCGGTTCGCACCGTGTACAGATACACAAGCGATCTCGCCAGCAGCGTAGAGACCTTCTACTACCACGTCGTTACCCTCCGCATCAACGGTCAGTGCCTGACCACCGATGTTTGTCGGAACACCACCCATCATGTAGTGACAGGTTGGAACAACAGGGATTGGTTCTTTAACAGGGTCAGCGTGCGCAAATGTGCGAGACAGCTCAAGAATACCCGGAAGCTTAGCGTTCAGGGTTTCTTCGCCCAGGTGATCCAGTTTCAGGAACACGTGGTCGCCATCTTCACCACAACCGCGACCTTCAAGAATTTCCATAACCATGGAGCGTGCAACAACGTCACGACCTGCAAGGTCTTTCGCGTTAGGTGCATAACGTTCCATGAAACGCTCGCCGTCTTTATTGATGAGGTAACCACCTTCACCACGACAACCTTCAGTCACCAGAGTACCAGCACCCGCAATACCTGTTGGGTGGAACTGCCACATTTCCATGTCCTGCATAGGAACGCCAGCACGAACCGCCATACCAACACCGTCACCAGTGTTGATCAGAGCGTTAGTCGTGGACTGATAGATACGACCCGCACCACCAGTCGCCAGTACAGTTGCCTTAGCTTTGATGTAAACAGTTTCGCCAGATTCGATATCGATAGCGATAACGCCCGCTACCTGACCGTTAGCATTTTTAACCAGATCAACGGCATACCATTCATTCAGGAAGGTAGTACCGCCTTTCAGGTTGCCTTGGTACAGGGCGTGCAGAAGCGCGTGACCTGTACGGTCAGCAGCTGCACAGGTACGGGCTGCCTGAGTAGGATCGTTAGGACCTTTCGACTGACCACCGAATGGGCGCTGATAAATACGGCCTTCTTCAGTACGGGAGAAAGGCAGACCCATGTGCTCAAGCTCGAATACCGCCTGAGGGCCTACGGAACACATGTATTCGATAGCGTCCTGGTCACCGATGTAGTCGGAACCTTTAACGGTATCGTACATGTGCCAACGCCAATCATCGTTTGGATCAGCAGACGCGATCGCACAAGTAATACCGCCCTGGGCAGATACAGTGTGCGAACGGGTTGGGAATACTTTAGTAACACACGCGGTTTTGATGCCTGACTCAGTCAGCTGCAGTGCAGCGCGCATGCCCGCACCACCACCACCGATTACGATGGCGTCAAACGACATAGTTCTGATTTTGCTGCTCATGACTTACACGCTCCAGAGAATATCGATGCCCCAGACCAGGTACGTGAACAGGAAACCTGCCATTACCAGCTGGAAAATAAAACGAAGAGACGTCGACCCGGTGATGTAGTCAGTGGAAATTGTCCACATACCAACCCAGGCGTGAGCACAGATAGAGATCAGTGCCGCCAGGCTGAATACTTTCATCCACACCTGAGAAAAAAGACCGTGCCACTCAGCAAAAGTCAGGTCCGGAGTAGCGACTACGAATCCAAACAGGAACAGAGTGTAAATAGCAAGAATGACAGCTGACAGACGCTGAATCACCCAATCGTAAAGGCCACTACGGCCAAAGTTTGTAACACTGTTTACCATACCCAGACTCCCGCCAGAACGATCACTACGACACCGGCAATCAAAGTAATGATTGCGCCGGTACGACCGCTTTCTTTGGTTTCACCAATTCCCATGTCCATCAACAGGTGTTTTACACCCGCCACAAAGTGATAACCCAAAGCAGACAGAATGCCCCAGGTGATGAACTTGGCCAGGCCACCATTCATTACTTCTTTCAGCTCATTGAAAGATTGCTCAGACTCCAGCGAAGCTCCAAGTGCACGGAGCATGAAGGCCACTGCAAAAAACAGAGCAAAGCCAGAAATACGGTGCAGGATGGACGCCTTGGCAGGAAGTGGGAGCTCAATAGTAGTCAGATCCAGATTTTTAGGTCTATTGCTATTCACGGCTCTATTACACTCTTATATGGGCCCGAAACTCCTGTCCGAAATCACTCAGACTGGCCCCGGGCACAGGCTCACGAAGGTTGACGATCCCCCTGTACAAGTCTTGCACAAGTTTGTCGCCGCGACAAATTATAAGCAGCGTAACCGTGTTTTACAAATGGCATGACAGCCTTATGACAGAGCATTCGGCAATTTCACCCCGTATATCTACACTGTTGACTGGTTGAGGTATCCCTGATGATGCGAGCAGTAACCGCAGCACCAGCAAATCCCGGCTCCAACGTCAGACATTAGTCGCAGGCTCCGGGTTAACAATCTGAACCATCTATACTTGACTCGAACCAGAAACTTATCATTGCCCTGGCGACAATTGACAAACCAGCTCCACAATCTATAGTTGTGCCCCTTTGTTTGGGGGTAACACCTTAAAAAGTGTTCTCTCCTGTGCTGAAATTCTGGCTGACCAGGCTGAATTTCGCAGCTGTAAAAAGCACAGCGACCGGGAGAGTTGGAGAACTTACAATGTTCTCTGGGGTATTAATCAGATAGCAGGAGGCCTCATTTCATGGCTGACAAGAAAGCAACACTGAAAGTCGATGGCGTAGAAGAAACATTAGAACTGCCGGTATACGAAGGCACCGTAGGACCTGATGTCGTCGACGTTCGCAGTCTGACTGGCAAAGGCCTGTTTACATACGACCCTGGCTTTGTATCAACCGCAGCAACCGAATCTGCGATTACATACATCGACGGCGCAGCTGGCGTACTGCTTCACCGCGGTTACCCAATTGATCAACTGGCTGAGAAGTCAGACTACCTGGAAACCTGCTACCTGCTGCTGCACGGCGAGCTGCCTGATGCAGAGCAAAAAGAAACATTCGTCAGCACCATTAAGAACCACACTATGGTTCATGAGCAGCTGAGCCATTTCTTCAACGGCTTCCGACGTGATGCTCACCCGATGGCTGTTATGTGTGGTGTTGTTGGTGCACTCTCTGCGTTCTATCACGACTCACTGGATATCCATGACGAGCATTCCCGCATGGTATCTGCACACCGTCTGATCGCGAAAATGCCGACACTCGCTGCAATGGTTTACAAGTACAGTATCGGCCAGCCGTTCATGTACCCGCGCAACGACCTGAGCTACGCAGAAAACTTCCTGCACATGATGTTCAACACGCCATGTGAAGAGAAGAAAGTAAGTCCGGTTCTGGCAAAAGCAATGGACCGTATCTTCCTGTTGCACGCTGACCACGAACAGAATGCATCGACCTCAACCGTACGCCTGGCTGGCTCTACTGGCGCCAACCCGTTCGCATGTATTGCGTCTGGTATCGCTGCACTCTGGGGCCCCGCCCACGGTGGTGCAAACGAAGCCGTTCTGAACATGCTGAATGAGATCGGCGACGAGTCAAACATCGACAAGTTCGTTGCAAAAGCGAAAGACAAAGAAGATCCATTCCGTCTGATGGGCTTCGGTCACCGCGTTTACAAGAACTTCGACCCACGCGCTAAAGTCATGAAGCAGACCTGTGACGAAGTTCTGGCTGAGCTCGGTATGGAAGATGATCCACTGCTGAAGATCGCGATGAAGCTGGAGAAGATTGCGACTGAAGACGAGTACTTCATTAAACGTGGTCTGTATCCTAACGTTGACTTCTACTCGGGTATCATCCTGAAAGCCATCGGCATCCCGACTGAGATGTTCACTGTGATCTTTGCAACTGGCCGTACTCCGGGCTGGATTGCACACTGGAACGAAATGATCAGCGGCAACTACCGTATCGGTCGCCCGCGTCAGCTGTACACTGGTTACGCTAAGCGTGACTACCCAGGCTAACGCCAGGGATAAGAAAAGCCGCTGACCAGCGGCTTTTTTTTTCGCCTCGAAAAACTGCACATAAGGATACCCCGTGAATATTCTCTTTATCGGCCTTGGCAATATGGGCGCCCCCATGGCTGCGCACCTCGCCAGCGCAGGCCACTCCCTGACCGTAGCAAACCGCAGCCCTGCCAAGGTTGCCCAGTGGCTCGCCAGCAACCAGGGGCAGGCATTAGCAACGCCCTCTACCCTCCCCGTGCAGACGGACGCTGTCATACTCTGCGTGAGCCGGGATGAAGACGTCGAAGAGTGGCTGATAGATAACGGTATAATAAATCAACTCAAGCCGGGTGCACTGATCGTCGATCACAGCACCACGAGTGCAGGCCTGGCCGAACGGATGGCCGCCGAAGCCTCAGAGAATGGCGTATATTTCTGTGATGTTCCCGTATCAGGCGGTCAGCAAGGTGCTCAGAATGGTCAGTTATCACTTATGGCGGGATGTGATTCCAACGCCTACGAGCGACTGGTAGATCTCACAGCACCATACACCAAAGCCATTGCGCACATGGGCGATCCGGGCTGTGGCCAGAAGACCAAGATGGTCAATCAGATCTGTGTCGCCGGACTGATTCAGTCTCTGGCCGAAGGGATCCACTTCGCTCAGGAAAGCGGCCTTGATCCAAAGAAGGTCATGGAGCTTGTCGGGCAAGGCGCCGCCAGTAGCTGGCAACTGATCAACCGCCACCAAACCATGATAGACGGCGACTACGACCACGGATTTGCTGTCTCGCTAATGCACAAGGACCTGCAAATCTGCCTCCACGAAGCCAGAGCTGAAGGCGTTTCTCTGCCCATCACCGAGATTGTGGATAGCTATTACCAACAACTCGAATCGGATGGCAACGGCCATAAAGACACGTCATCCCTGCTTTTACGACTACAGAAGCGCGAATAAAAGCAAGAGCCAGAAGGACACAGAACCTGACTATTGCATGACTTACACTGTTATGACTGGCTCCGGTGCGTACTTGTACTAAGCTAAGTTCAAACCTTTTCCGGATGCGAACTCCATGGCGCAACTTGAACGACATTCTCTCAGCCGCTCCGTCCCGGACGATCAGCTGAACTGGAGCCAGATAGGCGAAACCCTGACCTTGCTGGCACTGGCCGTCGCGCAGATCGATACCTCAATGAAAGAAGGTAATGATTCGGTAGATACTCTGACGCACAGCTTTACCTCAATCGCCAGCAAGTCGCGTCTGCTACTCGACCACTTTGCAAAGGTAGACCCGAACGCTCCTCAAGAAATTAAAAACGCCGCTGAAATCATCCACGCAGAAGTAGGCAAAGCCGTTGTCGCTTTTCAGTTTTACGATCGCTTGTCCCAGCGCATGGAACACGTAGGTGAGAGTCTCGAGAAGATGGGCCACCTGATCAGTGATCCCAAGGGCCGGTATATTGAAAAAGAATGGGTTCAGCTACAGAGCGAGATTAAAGCGAACTACACCATGGAAGCCGAACGTATTATGTTCGAGCACATCCTTGCGGGACGTTCAATCGCTGAAGCGCTCGAAATCTACCACCACCACTTTAACAAACCGATGGACGATTCCTTCGGTACTGACGACGATATCGAACTATTCTGATTGCGCGAAAAGCGCCTCGCCTACTCCGAGACGCTTCCCGGTGAACAAAGCGTTCTGACCGAATATTATCTGCCCATCAAGCCGACACAAAGCCTTAAGCGCACTCACAACCTCGGGGCTGCGCTCCAGAGTGTCCGGATCACGAGTGGGAATAACACAACGCTCACAAGGCTTCACCAATGGCAGAACCTCGCCCAGATTCGTCGTTAACCTCGTCCAATCACGCTCTGCAAATGCGATATCAGCGCCTTCAATGACAATATTAGGCCTGAAACGACGCACATCGACAGGTACCTGTGCTGCCTCAGTCAACGCATCAAGGCTTTCCTGAGTAACCACAAGGAGCGGAAATCCATCCGCGTAACCTACTGCCGTATCGTCCGGGGCGTATTTGTTATCCGCCCTACGGGGGTTATTGTCCGGAAGCATAAACAAACGCGCAGGCTGCTCCAGAATGTCCGACAACCAGACTGCGACGTCATCGCCACAATTAACGCCAGTCACTTCATCACTCCAGATACGGACACGTTGTGGCTCCGCTGACGACGTCGTTGATACCTGCATCTCCCCTCGTTCCGGGTATCCAAGTACGAGTTTATCCGCCTCAAACCTAGGTTGAATGTACGCCATCGCTGGCACTTCTCTCTGAGTAATAAAGTCACCGCTGGGTGAGGCAATGACGAATCTGCGATCGCCGACCGGGCCATTCTGATCGAAACTTAATGACTCCACTTCGATACCAGAGCAGGACTTAACCGGATAGATAAACAGGCGGGATATTTTCATAAGAGCTCCTCAGAGAGCCCCCTAGTTTATACATCAGATCAGGCGGGGTATATGCCGTCAGCCTGCCGCGGATTGCTCGACTTTCATACGGATCAGTTTCTGCACTTCCTCAGCCAGACTGTGCGGTTTGAATTTCGACAGGAATCCATCGCAACCAACCTTCTCAACCATGGCTTTGTTGAAGTTGCCCGACAGTGACGTATGCAGTATCACAAAGGTATCTTTCAACTCAGGGTCTTGCCGGATTTCGGTAGTCAACATATAACCATCCATTTCCGGCATCTCAGCGTCTGTAATGATCATCAGCAGCCGGTCGCGGATATCCCTCCCCTCCTGTTTCCAGTGCATCAGAGTCTGATACGCTTCCAGGCCGTTACGCGCCTGAACAATATTCAGCCCCATCGGCGCGATCACGTTTTTCATCTGCTCCAACGCGACGTTAGAATCATCGACAATCAGAATGTCTTTTCCGTGCACCTGTTCAAGCAACTCACGATCATAGGCATCCTCTGTGAGCTCAAGCTCATAAGGACTGATCTCAGCCAGGACCTTTTCTACGTCGATAATCTCAACGATGCGCTCGTCAATCCGGGTAATCGCCGTCAGGTAGTGTTGCCGACCCGCGCCACCCGGAGGCGGCAGAATTTCATTCCAGTTCATATTCACAATACGATCCACACCACCAACGAGAAACGCCTGAATCGTCATGTTGTACTCAGTGACGATGATATTGCAGTTGCTGGTATCCCCTATCATCGGGCCCATCTTCACGGCCGCCCTGAGGTCAACAACAGGCACGGTTTGCCCCCTGACATGACAGACGCCGCGGATACAGGGGTGACTGTCCGGAATCTTGGTTAGTTCAGGCAGGCGCATAACCTCCTGCACCTTAAACACATTGATTGCAAAGTATTGCTGGCCACCCAAATGGAACAGCAGTAGTTCCAGCCTGTTCTGCCCAACGAGCTGGGTTCGGGCGTCAACACTGCTGAGTACGTTGCTCATAATCTACTCCGGACATCGTTACTC
>NZ_DDKU01000071.1:0-3751 GCF_002339775.1 Thalassolituus sp. UBA2590 | reverse complement strand
CCCGACTGAGCAGCGAATTTACCTGGAATGATTTTCAACAGCAAAACGGCAAAGATGCCATTCCCTTATTCGCAATCACACCAGAGGGCAAGGTTATAACGAGCAAAATTGGTAGTAATTTTGAGCCTAGAAATGACTGGAAAGTCATCAGTCTATTTACACCTGCCTTGATTGCTGCCAACGATCAAGGGGGCTCGCGCGCAAGTTAATCCTACTTGCCAGAGGGGCCAGATCATGCCCCGGCCCAAAATGACACATAGGTCTATATTGCCCCCAAAATAGACATTGGCGCGTTTTTACCATTAATTATAAACCTAAATGCTTACTGATAAGGATATTGGCAAGCCGCGTCCTTTCTGACCTCAACGCTATGAGAAGTCATATTACGCCACTTTTAATCACCCATGTTGCGTAAAATGACATTGTGCCTTGAGGCACCTGCGCGCACTCTGGCGCTACTCACCACTAATAACAAAGTAGTAGATAACCTCCAGATGTATTCGTTAAAACCACACGCAGAGACCCTACAGGCCCTGCGCAGGTTGATGCCACAGAAGGAATTGCGTAAGTCAGCCCCAAAACTTTCTGCAGCTGGAGAAGGACTCCAGAGCAGTACGCCCGCTCTTCTTCAGGTTCTCAAGACCCTGAGCGACAGCGAGTTGTCATCTAAACTGCCCGAAGTCTACCTGGAATACGGTCAGATTATGGCGATGCAGAATCAGGTAACCGCCGGTAATCTGCTCGAACTCTTCCAGTCAATGTGTGCCCAGATCAGCACTGCAGAACGCCCTTTCGACCTCCATATCCTTGATGATGGTCAGGTCAGCCATTGCGAATTTTTCTGGAAGCAGGACCCAACCCGCGTACCATCTACAGAGCTTTCTGAACTTCTGCTCGCTTTTGGCTATACAGTAGGCAGTAATCTGCTGCAGGGGCTCACTGATCAGCTGTCTGTATTTCTGCCGTATTCAGAGCCAGATCACATTGAAGAGTACGCCAAATATGCACCAATGAAGGTTACTTTTGGTGCGCCGTACTTTGCTGTCCGCTTACCTTCACAGTTTCTGACCCAGGCGTTGATTATCCGTACAGCTAATTTCCAGCCCCAGGGCGTACTTCGCCCAGCGCATCTTGTCGCGCAGAAAGCGTCAAACCTGTTACGCAACGATCTTGCTAACCCGCCGACGCTGAATGAGTTGTCACAGAAACTCGGTCTGACTGAGCGAACCTGTAAACGTCGCCTTCAGGAAGCAGGAACCCATTATCAGCAGCTGCTTGCTGACATGCGCCTGGTTCAAGCCAGCTTCTGGCTCAGCCGTCGTATGTATAACGTCAGCCAGGTCGCTGAATTGCTGGGCTACTCAAGCGTCGCCAACTTCTCAAAGGCCTACAAAAAGTGGTGTGGTTTCTCGCCTACCCACGCTAAACAAGGCATGCCGGTTCCGGATAACCGCACTAACGCCAACTGATACCCGCCCCTGATTGCGGCACTCCTGTGCCGCAATCGCATTTTTGTGTGAACCACGCCTCTTAAAGCGCTATAATTGCCGCCTTTTCGTTGACCTCTGTCGTCAACCGAACTCAGGACGCTTTGCGTCCATACGTATCAGGATCTGACATGGGTAAAAAAACCCCTTTGTATGATTGCCATCTAGAGGCTGGCGGCAAAATCGTAGACTTCGGCGGCTGGGATATGCCCATCCACTACGGCTCCCAGATTCAGGAGCACAATGCCGTGCGCGAAGCCGCTGGCATGTTCGACGTTTCGCACATGACAATCGTGGACGTTCGCGGACCCGACGCTAAAGCCTATCTGCAGAAACTTCTCGCCAACGATGTCGACAAGCTGAAAGAAACAGGTAAAGCGCTCTACACCGGCATGCTCAATAACGATGGTGGTGTGATTGACGACCTGATCGTATATCGCATGGACGGATGGTTCCGCACCGTTGTGAATTGCGCTACCCGTGAGAAAGATCTCGAGTGGATGACTGCCCATACCAAAGGCTTTGACATCAGCCTCACCGAACGTCCTGAAATGGCGATGGTTGCTGTTCAGGGGCCTGAAGCACTAGGCATGGTGCAGAAAGTACGTCCTGAAGCCGCCGACCTTATCGACAACCTGAAAGTATTCCAGGGTCTGCCACAACACGGTTGGTTCTATGCCCGCACAGGCTACACCGGCGAAGACGGCCTTGAGATTATGATCCCGAAAGAGGATGCCGCCGATTTCTGGCAGCAGCTCAGTGAAGCCGGTGTTCAACCCTGTGGCCTGGGTGCACGCGACACCCTCCGCCTTGAAGCGGGTATGAACCTGTACGGTAACGATATGGACGAGTCAGTGAGCCCACTGATTGCGGGTATGGGCTGGACAGTTGCCTGGGAGCCTGCAGATCGTGATTTCATCGGTCGGGCTGCACTGGAAGCAGAGAAAGCAGATGGTGTTGCTATGAAGCAGGTGGGTCTGGTTCTGGAAACCCGTGGAGTGATGCGTTCTCATCAGAAAGTCATCGTGGAAGGCGCCGGTGAAGGTGAAGTTACTTCCGGCACATTTTCGCCGACCTTACAGTATTCCATTGCGATTGCCCGTGTACCGGCAACAACCGGCGACACTGCCCAGGTAGACCTGCGCGGCAAACTGACGGACGTTCGTGTGATCAAGCTCCCGTTCGTGCGAAACGGCCAAAAACAATTTTGAGATTAATCGTAAATTTTTAACTGGAGAAACCCCATGAGCAACATCCCTGCAGATCTGAAATACGTTGCCTCCCACGAATGGATCCGCTTAGAGAGCGATGGCACAGTGACTGTCGGTATCACCGACTTTGCTCAGGATCAGCTGGGCGATGTCGTATTCGTAGAGCTTCCTGAAGTAGACAGCGAAGTTACCGCAGATCAGGACATTGCCGTGGTTGAGTCAGTAAAAGCCGCCTCAGACATCTACGCTCCTCTGGCCGGTAAAATCATCGCTGTGAACGAAGATCTTGCTGACGCTCCAGAAAAAGTAAACGAAGACCCATACGGCGACGCCTGGTTCTTCAAAATGGAGCTGGCGGATACTGCAGATCTGGACAAGCTTCTTGATGCGGACGGTTACGCTGCTGCGTGTGAGTAATACGTTACTCTGACCCCGCTTAAAACAACGCAGAGGCCTCCTCTGCGTTGTCGTTTTACCTTCTTATTTAGCGTGGGCACCAGCCCATATAGCCGATACTTTTACATTCAGGTTCAATCATGAGTACTCCTTCTCTCAGACAACTGGAACAGCGCGATAACTTTGTCAGTCGCCATATTGCCTCGGACGGTGCAGGCTATGACCTGCGTGAAGAAGCAGACATGCTGGCTGCAGTCGGTGCCGACTCTCTCGAGTCACTGACCAGCGAAATTGTTCCCGCTGACATTCTGCGCGATGCATTCCTGTCCTTCGGAGAAGCCACGCCGGAAGCCGAGGCTCAGGCCCGCCTGAAGTCTGTTGCTGCACAAAACAAAGTATTTAAAAGCTATATCGGCCTTGGTTATCACGATGTGATCATGCCGCCGGTCATCCTGCGCAATGTCCTGGAAAATCCGGGCTGGTACACCGCCTACACCCCGTACCAGCCAGAAATCGCCCAGGGTCGTCTCGAAGCGCTGCTTAATTTCCAGCAGATGATCATCGACTTCACCGGCATGGAACTGGCAAACGCCTCTTTGCTTGATGAGGGCACCGCCGCCGCTGAAGCCATGGCGATGGCAAAGCGCTCGGTTCGCA
>NZ_DDKU01000113.1:0-9053 GCF_002339775.1 Thalassolituus sp. UBA2590 | reverse complement strand
CCTCCAGAATATCGAGCCCTGTCCACCGGGTATCGGCGGCGAACTCCAGGGTTTGCGGGCGATAGTCCTTATGCCAGGTAGCTAACAGATAATCGGCATTTTCCAGAGCGAAGGCCGAGTAGCGAGAGCGCATCAGTGCCGTAGGCGTCGGTGCGACTTCACCCTCATGGTACAAACCACAACAAACTCTGTAGTCTTTACCACTGTTGCAGGGGCACAAGGTTCCCGGTTGGGCCTCATTCAGACTCATTGCACACCACTGCGGGCTGCGCTCATCAGCACACCAATAGCAGCTCCCAGCTCATCGCTGCGCTGCGGATTACGGAAGGCTTCTAAAATCTGTTTACGCTTGCCCGGTAAAGTCATCAGATCGGCCACCAGAGCAAGGAATACATCCTGTCCTGCCTGAGCAAGTTTCTCGAGATACAGGCTCAGCGTGTCTCCTTCGAGGTCATTCCAGCAGCGACTTCCGACAGCACTGAGAATCTCGACTTCACTCGCCAATGGATGCTGCAACACCAGCTGCAAAACCTCCCGACGGTGGTTAACGCTGACACTCTGCGACATCGCGCGGCAATAGAGCGCGAGTGCTGTGGCGTCGGGCTGGCCTTTCATAGCTTCAGCCAGCGAGTCTGTCAGGGCAATGGTCAGATTCACATCAGGTTCGGCATTCTCAAGAAAGCCCAACAGAACATGGCGCGGAACACTCGCACCAGCGTTATCCATTTCGGGCAACGCCTTCTGCAACAGCTCGCTGTTATTACTTTCATCCAGCCTGGCGACAACTTCAGCAATCCCTTGCAGCCCCAACTGCTGCCAGTTCTGCCAGCCAGTATCGCCGCTGAAATAAGCGCGTGCCGTCGCGTAGTACTGCGTCTCTGGCTGCTTCAGGGTTTTCAGAGCAATAGAGTGGAAGTACGACATACGGTTGCCATCGGGCTTAAACGCACAAGGCGCCTCACCGTGATCTTTATCCGGATGCTGTACGACACGGAGCCAGTGCTGCAGAAACTGATCACGCGGTCCCGGCTGCAGGATATTCTGCTCATCCAACGGCAATTTCAGAAACCAGATATTGTGTTGCCCCGGTTCATCCGGATTCCAGCTGAGAATACCGACCCAGGCATGACGTAGATAAGGTGTTGGATAAGGTCGGGCCAGATCCTCAATCGCTTCAAATTCGCTCAGACCAATCTTTGCTATTCGACGCCCAAGATCAAACACGCGCATACGGGCGCCTGTGCTGGCAACAAACTGAGTGATAGACACAACCTTCTCCTACAGTAATTCAGGTGCGCATGGTATCAGGTTTTCGTTATCATTGAGTCTCAATCAAGACACCCTGAGGACCATAAAATGATGTTAATTGCAGCCATTATTGCCAGCTTCGTATTAGGAGCCGCGCTGACTGCATCCGTTCTGGGTAAGCGCTGGAAAAGCGCCGTCAATGAAGCAAAACAGGAACTGGAAGGTATGGCTGAGCGTTACAAAGCCCATGAGCAGGAGAACCGCGAACTACGCCAGAAGAACGCCGACCTCGAATACCAGATGGGTTCCCTTAAGAAAGACCTCGCGTATGAGCGCAGCCGCCATTCCGACGACTCTGCCAGTCATTGATCAGCGATGACGTTGATTAACCAGCACACTGACCACCAGTGCAATCAGGGTGGCAAAAGCGAGCAGTGCAGCAATAACGGGGAGGTCAAACGTATCGCGGAATGCCTCACCCAGCCAGTACATGGTCGCCAGATACGCCATGCCCCAGGCAGGCGAGGAGATGGCATTGGCAAACCAGAACTGACGCGGTGACATACGCATAGCACCCGCTACCAGCGGCACCACAGGACGAATAGGCCCGATAAAGCGACCTGTCATAATGCTCCATATGCCCCAACGCTGAAAGAAAGCTTCACCGCGTGTCAGCCAGTGCGGGTGACGCTGAAAGAACCGCCAGCGGTGAACAGCAGGACCGGCGCGCTGCCCGAGCAGGAAGCTGACGCCGTCCCCGAGAAAAGCCCCAGCAGTGCCACATGCGACCCATAACCAGAGAGGGATATCACCCGCAGCCGCAGCCAGAGTCAGGGCCAGCAACAGGCCGATTCCCGGCACCAGTAAACCCACCACAGCCAGTGACTCCACCATTGAAATACTGAAAACGGCGAGCAACAGCAGACCGGCGCCCCACTCAGAAACATTTATTTCGCCCAAAAATCCTCCAACGCGTACTTTCCGGCCAACACCTGTCCATTACGCAGGCTTTCGTCGATTTTGCATAGCATTTGCACGATTATTGACAGGTAAATGCATTGCGCCCCACGTAGATATACAGTTAACCTTCGTCCCACCAATATAAACAATAAGGAATGGCGTGCGATGAGCCCCGGCTCACGACACTCCCCCGGATACTACAATGAAGTCAGCGTCTACAGACACCTCGCGAATCAGCGTCAGTGCCCATTACACCGGTTACATCTGGTACAAACACGGCCTCTCAGCACGAGGGTTTGTCACCCGAGCCGGACAGTTTGCAAACGCGACTCTGGCTCCCGTCAATGCTCTGTTACGAGCACTCGCTGGCGCCGACATTGATATCTTCCTGCTACAACGCCACTCGGTCATTGATCATCAGGTCAAAGAACTAATTGAAAAAGAGGGCGTGACCCAGGTGGTCGAACTCGCGTGTGGCCTTTCGCCCCGTGGCTACCGTCTGAAACAAGCCTACCCGCAATTGCGCTACATTGAAGGTGACCTTCCTGGTATGGCAGCTCGCAAAAAAGCGCTTCTTGAAGAAGTAGGACTGGTCGAAGGACATGAAGTTCGCGAGTGCAACATCCTCAATGCAGACGGCCCCGCTTCGATCGGCGCCCTCCTGAGCGACCTGGATCCTACGCAGCCAACATTGATCATCACCGAAGGGCTGGTGAACTACTTTGAGCTGGATGAAATCCGTGAAGTCTGGTCGCGTATGGCGAGCGGATTGAAAGCTTTTCCGAAGGGATGGTACGTAACGGATTTATACCCTGACTTTGCCGAACATCCGTCTTATCGCTACGTAAAATTTGCGCAGAAGCTCGTCGGTCTTTTTACTCGTGGGCAATGGCCATTGCACTACCCTTCCGATACCGCCATCAAAGAAGGCTTTCAGGAAGACGGTTTTGACGACGTTGAGGTCCACGACCCGGCAAGCTTTTACGGCAAGCTGAGTCACTTGCCGGAAGTAAAAATTCAGACGCTGGTGCGCATCATTAAAGCGGGCATCAGTCGCTGAAAGCCGCCAACTGAAGACTGGTTTTCTGCTGTTTATTGAGCCGCTTAAGTAAGCGTTTTTCAATGGATTCGCTGTCTTCATCGGCATTGCGCGTTACCGCAGCGATGCTGATGGATACTTCAGCAAATGGTTTCCAGGATTGCTCCTGCACTTTGCGCTTAATCCGTTCCATCAGAACGATTGCGCCCTCTTCACCGCAATTGGGCAGAACCAACATAATCAGGTCATCTTCGAGCCTGAATATATCGTCTTCGCCACGAATCAACTGACGGATCTTTTTCACGAACTGCGGCATAAACTGAACCACAGAACGATTACCGTGCAAGTCTATTAACTGGCGATAATCATCAAGCACAATGCCGATCATGCTGACGCTCTGCCGCGTCGCTTCGCCCCGCGCCAACTCCCGCTCAAGAAGATGATAAAAGTGCTCCCGGTTATAGGCGCCTGACACCTGATCGGTCAGCGCCAGCCGCTGCAGAGACGCACCCTTCAACAGCGTCAGATAGGAAAAACACCAGGTCGAGAGCACCAGCAGAGAAAAATTAGTGGTGTAACGCACGGCGGTCTGGACATCCACCTTACCCCAGAGAATCACCCCCATCGCGCTGGCAACGAGAACATTCACCACAGTGGCATGCTGCATGGGTAAGCAGAAGTACGTAAACATCGGCATCGCGAACAGGTAGTGGATCATAAGATCGGGATACCTTGGTAATTGCAGCAGAGCTAACCCAGCAAGCGCCGCCACTAAGGGATAGTTCACCCACAGAAAAGAATCGCGATCACGATTGATATAGATGTACGCCGCACTGAATAAAAACGCCGGAATCGAAATCGCATTCGCCAGTACCAATGAATACAACCCTTGGCGGTACTGATCGTAGATCAGCAACAGCAATGCAAAAGCCACCAGCGAATAAACGATAACCTGCAATCGGGGCAGCAGTTGTTCCTGCGGCGGCGTATTAAAGCTGATCATTGAGCTTTCTCTCTATCCGTTCTATCAGTACATCAACATCATCTTCCGGGCTGTACACATCGCGGTGCAGCCGGATATCGGCGAGCCCTTCGAAACGACCACTGCCTTCAAGATCATCCATCAGGTTCTCACACAACGCGTCTACAACGTTTTCGGTACTGTGTGGCAGCAACACAACAAAGACATCAGAATCCAGGCGGTAACAGGTATCAAAACGACGCAGGCAGCGCTTGAGGCGTTTGCTCAGATAGCCCAAGCGGCTTTCGTACTCCTCGGTTTTCAATACCTGCCAGCTGGCCGGTACCGCAATGCCAACCAGACTGAGCAGGTCAATCTGGCGGTCAGCACGGGTCATTTCCTTGGAAAGGTCGAGCCCCAATTGGTACTGGTTGTACACCTGCGTCACCGGATCGGTATTCACAATGGCGCTCAGACCATGATTGTGGCGATCATTGATCAGCGCATACATAACTGCGAAGGCGTAGCAGGCGCCGTAGGTGAACAGAATCTGCAGACGCAGATAACTGTCGAACTCGCTGATTACCATAAGCACCATGGCGGTGCTGTAAATCAGGGCAAAGTAGCTGGCAACATGAAAGGGAAATAAGAAGTAAATATAGCCGGGGACGAAGTAGACCCAGTGCACCACATCTTCGCTGCGCTGCATGCCGAACAAAGTAAACAGACACAACCCAAAAATCATCAACCATTCGGTCACGGGCGATGATCGCTGCTGACCTCGCAACAGAAGAATCAGTGCATACAACAACAGAGCAAGAGCAAATCCAGCAGCAACCGCCGCGAAGACAGTACGTGCTTCGACCAGATCCAGCACAGCGATGATGCTCAACGCCAGTGCTGCAAACAGACAATAAATAACCTTAACCTGCAGCACTACCAGACTGTGAAAGCGTGCTTTTTCCATGAATAACGGGTTCCTGACAAACTCTGACCTCTCGGCCTCCGCTAAACAGTGTAGTAGTTCGTGTATACTATCGCACACTCTGACTTACAGACTTTCCGTTTTAAGGTATTCCAGATGAACGTTGCTGACTATATGCAGACCCTTGGCCAGCAGGCCCGGACTGCATCCCGCGCTATGGCCCGGGCGTCCACCAATGACAAAAACCGCGCATTGCTCGCCATTGCTGACGAAATCAGCAATAGCCGCGACGCTCTGCGTGCCGCAAATGCAGAAGACATGGCACGCGGCGCAGAAAACGGCCTGGATGCAGCCTTGCTGGACCGCCTTGAGCTGACTGACGCGCGCATCGACACCATGATCGAAGGCCTGCATCAAGTCGCTGCTCTGCCTGATCCCGTGGGTGAAATCACCGACATGAAGTACCGTCCGAGCGGTATTCAGATTGGTAAAATGCGCGTTCCACTGGGCGTTATCGGTATCATTTACGAAAGCCGTCCGAACGTGACTATTGAAGCAGCCAGCCTGTGCCTGAAGTCGGGTAACGCCGCTATTCTGCGTGGCGGCTCTGAGGCCATTGCCTCTAACAAGGCGCTGGCTGAATGTATTACTTCTGCACTGAACGCTGTCGGTCTGCCAGAAGCCTGCGTTCAGGTCGTTGAAACCACCGACCGAGAAGCCGTCGGTCAACTGATCACTATGCCGGAATACGTGGATGTCATTGTACCGCGCGGTGGTAAAGGCCTGATCGAACGCATCAGCCGTGACGCACGCGTTGCTGTGATTAAGCACCTTGATGGTATCTGCCACGTTTATATCGATCGCGAAGCGGATCGCAGTAAAGCAATCAACATCGCGATCAATGCCAAAACGCACCGTTACGGCACCTGCAACACCATGGAAACCCTGCTGGTTCACGCAGACATTGCCGGGACCATTCTGCCTGAGCTGGCCGAAGCCTATGAGCAACTGGGTGTAGAACTGCGAGGCTGTGAACAGGCGCGTGCAATTGTCTCCGATATGGTTCCTGCGACAGAAGACGACTGGCACGAAGAATACCTGGCCCCCATCCTGGCTGTGAAAATTGTCAAAGATATGGACGAAGCCATCGACCATATCAACACCTATGGCTCTCACCATACCGACAGCATCATCAGCGAGAACTACACACTGGCTCGTCAGTTCCTGACTGAAGTAGATAGCTCATCTGTGATGGTGAATGCATCTACGCGCTTTGCCGACGGTTTCGAGTATGGCCTGGGTGCAGAAATTGGTATCTCCACCGATAAAATCCACGCTCGTGGTCCTGTCGGCCTCGATGGTCTTACCTCTCAGAAATACATAGTGCTGGGCAACGGTGAAGTCCGTAAGTAACAACGCCTCTATTGCCATACTGGGCGGGACCTTTGATCCCGTCCATATTGGTCACCTGCGGATCGCAATACGTCTGCGTGATGCAGGTTTCGATCAGGTGTTACTGATTCCTAATTGTGTCCCCCCTCATCGTGATCAGCCTCTGGCAACAGGAGAACAACGCCTGCGTATGCTGGAGCTCGCGGTCGCAGAACTGAACGGTATTGCACCCAGTGATATCGAGTTGAGTCAGGGTGACACCAGCTATTCAGCTCGCACGGTCGCCCTGCTCAAGGAACAATACCCTCAAGCCAACCTCACCTGGGTTATGGGCACCGATGCCTGGAATGGCTTTGATCGCTGGAAAACACCCGAAGACATTCTGGCCCGGGCCAATGTACTGGTGATTTCGCGCCCCGGAGACCAGGCTCGCACTGATGGCTGGCTTGGGCAGATTCTCGACAAAAACCGCTGCCAGCTCAGTGAGTTACACGAGACTCAGCACGGAGGCGTCTGCCATCAGGCCTGGCCAGAGCTGGATATATCTGCATCCGACTTGCGTCAGGCACTCAAGCAAGGCGACAATATCGCCTTTCTGACACCCCAGCCGGTGTTGGACTACATAAAAGAACACCAACTGTACCGATAACTTTACCGACAGGTCTGCATGCAAACTGAGCAAATCAAAGAGCTCGTCATCGACGCTCTGGAAGACATGAAAGCACATAACATCACTGTGCTGGACGTACGTGGGCGCACGTCCGTCACCGATTGGATGATCATCGCCAACGGTACCTCTAACCGCCACGTCACTGCCGTTGCAGGCAATGTCGAAGAAAAAGCAAAACACGCAGGCCTGAAACCGAACGGCACAGAAGGCCGTGCTGCTGCTGACTGGGTACTCATCGACCTGATCGATGTGGTTGTGCATGTTATGACTGAACAAGCCCGCCACTTCTATGATCTCGAACGTCTCTGGGGAGAAACACCCGACGCTGGGCAGGCAGGACAGAAGGACGCATGAAGATACGGCTGCTGGCCGTTGGCAATAAAATGCCTGCGTGGGTAGAACAGGGTTATCAGGAATACGCGAAGCGCCTGCCACGTGATTGCAGCCTTGAGCTGGTCGAAATTTCTCCCGGCCACCGCGGAAAAAACGCCAGCTCCGACAAAGCCATGCAACAGGAAGCTGATGCACTCAAAAAAGCGATCCGACCGGGCGAGCATGTCGTCGCATTAGCTGTCGAAGGCAAACCTTGGTCGACCGAGCGTTTAGCAAAAGAGCTGGAAGGCTGGCGCAACCAGGGTGGCGATGTTGCCCTGTTAGTCGGCGGTCCTGACGGTATGACGGACGACGTACTGAGGCTGGCCAAGCAACGCTGGTCTTTATCCCCCCTGACACTGCCCCACCCGCTGGTCAGGGTGTTATTGTCAGAACAGATTTATCGCGCCTGGACGATTCTCCAGGGTCACCCGTACCACAAGTAAGGCTGGAGTATGTGGGAACAGTCGATCAGGGATAAGGCCTACGAGCGCAGACTCTTCCGCGCACGAGCCATCGTCGCTGCTGTTCTTGTCGTATCGGCGCTACTGACCCTCGCCTGGCGCATGACCTACCTGCAGGTCACACTGCACGAAAAATATCAGGACCTCTCTGAAAACAACCGGGTAAAAATACGCCCTATCGCACCTAATCGCGGACTGATCTACGACCGCAACGGTGTACTTCTGGCTGAAAACATTCCTGCCTACAGCCTAACTCTGGTGCCCGAGAAAGTAGATAACCTCCAGGAGACTCTCGCCTTTCTTGATGAGCTGGTTGGCGTGTCTGAGCGGGATCTCGAGCAGTTTGAGAAACGCTCGAGTTACCGGCGCCGTCCATACGAACCTGTGGTACTGCGTCAGCGGCTGAGCGAAGAAGAAATTGCCGCCATCATGGTTAACCGTTTCTATCTGCCCGGCGTTGATGTTGAGGCGCAGCTTATTCGACACTATCCGCACGGCGATGCCTTTGCACACGTGCTGGGTTACGTCGGCCGGATTAACCAGCGGGATCAGGAACGCATTGAGGACGATGAAGAAAGCCAGCGCCGCTACAGCGCGACCTCCCATATAGGTAAAACCGGTATCGAAAGACGCTACGAAGATATTCTCCATGGTGACGTAGGTTATGAGCGTATTGAGACTAACGCCCGCGGACGCCTGCTCAGAACCATGCAGCGGGAAAACCCGAAACCGGGCACCGATCTGACGTTGCATCTCGACAGCCGGCTCCAGTTGCTTGCCGCAGAATTACTTGAAGGGCGCCGCGGTGCCGTTGTTGCTATCGAAGTGGAAACCGGCGGCATTCTCACGCTATACAGTAACCCCGGTTACGACCCGAACGCCTTTGTTACAGGGATTTCCTTCGATGATTACGAAGCGCTGACCAGCAGTCTCGACAAGCCACTCTTCGATCGGGCGACGCGTGGTACTTACCCACCCGCCTCGACCCTGAAACCTTTTGTCGGTCTTGCCGCTCTGGAAGC
>NZ_DDKU01000013.1:3152-4842 GCF_002339775.1 Thalassolituus sp. UBA2590 | reverse complement strand
ACGTTGAAATTGCGCGGGTCATGGACGAGGTAACCGGCTTCTTTCCAGTCGACATCGCTTTACGCTTTCTATTACTGCCACTGCACCAGCAACTGAGAGAACAGATTACCGAGCCACTCGGATCTGCGCGGTTGCAGTTCTTCGCCGGCTTCCTGCAGGGCCGGCTGTGCATGCGCCTCAGCGAGTCTTCCGAGCATTCACTCAACGCCACTCTGGTATTGGCGAATACGGTATACAGTGATGATCTGGAGCTGCTTCTGCTGGGCATACTGCTGAAACAGTTTGGCATTCGGGTTATCCGCCTCGCCGGCCTGTCGACACCGCAGGAAATTTCCGAACTCATCCGCACGCAGAAGCTTCAGGGCGCTGTCGTTGGCGTTGCTGATACGCCGGAGCCAGGCCAGTTACAGAGCCTCAGAAACCTCGCTGCCGAAACAGGTCAGCTGATCTTCTGCAGTGGACAGAATGTCTCGCAAGCCGGAGCCCTGCGTGAGCGAGGCCTGGTCGCACTGAACCGCGACCCACAACAGGATGCTCTCACAGTAAGAGATGTACTGACCGGCGTTAACGAATGAGCAACGTATACGAACTGCTACAGCGCCACCCGATGCTGCTGACTGCCAACACCACGATTATTGGTTCAGAAGCACGCTTACCATCAGGCTGGGCTGAACACATAAACGAACACAAGGTTCAGATTATCACCGCCGACTGGCTGACCGCTCAGGCCTACCACGCTGACAAAGAGAATCCACAGGTACAGTTCGGCGTTCCCGATGTTTCTGAGCTCTCAGGTCGACTGGTGATTGTGCTCTGGCCAAAAGCCAAAGCCGCGGGGCAGGCTATGATCAGTATGCTCAGCCAGCAGCTCGACAGCTGCTACGTTGTCGCCGCCAATGATGCGGGTGGTAAAAGTATCGGAAACGCCCTTAAAGACCATGTCAGTGAAAGTTCAAAGATGGACAGTGCCCGACACTGCTCGTTATGGAATATTCGCCTGAAAAAATCGGAAGGTGCGGCTAACTGGTTACGCTTCGCCAGCTCTTTTCAATCAGGTGAACTCAGCTTCATGACACTACCGGGCGTGTTTGGTCATGGCAAGCTGGATCAGGGAACAGCCTTGTTGCTGGAGCATGTACCCGCTCCGGCCCATGGCAAGATATTGGATCTGGGATGCGGCTCTGGAGTCATTGGGCTAACCATGAAATCACGTAGCCCTGCTCTCGACGTCACCCTGACCGACGTTGATGCAATGGCACTGAGAAGTGCAGAACTGAACTCCGCCCGTCTCGGACTGAGTGCAGAAACAATAGCCAGCGATGGGTTAAAGAGTGTCGAAGGGCGTTTCGATTACATATTCAGTAACCCGCCTTTTCATCAAGGCAAGCGTACCGATTACGAGTTCGCCTTACGACTTTTCCGTGATGCCAGACAACACATGACACGCGACGGACAGTTATGGATCGTTGCCAACCGGCACCTGGCCTATGAAGAGTGGGCCTCTGAAGCATTCAGAAGTGCTGAGGTGATGGTTCAGAGAAACGGCTTTAAGCTGATTTGCGCATCTGACCCAAAATAACCAATCAGACGTAGTTTTTACGATCGCTACTTCCCATGGAGTAGCTTTCCCGGCCTTATCCATGGTTTCACGCTCTTGGCTGAAAGGGCTACTCGCATAATCCACTGAAGC
>NZ_DDKU01000013.1:1689-2849 GCF_002339775.1 Thalassolituus sp. UBA2590 | reverse complement strand
GCTACTCGCATAATCCACTGAAGCAGCTACTCTGAAACAGACACTGACCATAAGGACCAGGAGACGTTTCAGATGTTGTTTACCTACGCCGTTCTCAGCGGAGTGATTATTGTGGGCGGATTGCTCACCTGTGCATTACGCCAGTCGAAGGATTCCCGTGGGCGTATTCTCGCCGTTTACCCCATACGAAAACGCTGAGCATAGCTCAGCGTTTTACATTGACGGCCAACAACCTCAAGGTTACGGCATATTTCTTGAGTAAAAGATTTCGAGCATTTCTTTACGCACCTTAGCCTCTACTTCAGCACGCTCTTCGGCGCTCATATTTTTGGAGCGCTCTCCAAACAGATAATTATCCAGCTCAAAATCTTTCAGGATCATCTTTGTGTGGAAAAGATTCTCCTGATACACGTTAACATCAATCATCTCGTAGGCATTACGAGTGTCTTCGGTCATGTAGTTCTGAATCGAGTTAATGTCGTGATCGATGTAATGCTTCACACCGTCCTCGTCACGAGTAAAGCCACGGACGCGGTAGTCAACGGTCACGATGTCCGAATCCAGTGAGTGGATCAGATAGTTCAACGCCTTCAGCGGTGAAATAAGCCCACACGTAGACACATCAATGTCTGCCCGGAAAGTCGAAATACCGCCATGCGGGTGACTTTCAGGATAGGTATGCACGGTGACATGAGACTTATCCAAGTGAGCGACTACAGAGTCACGTAAAGGACCCGGTTTCTCTTCAACCATATCTTCCGGTGGCGGTACCTCATGCTCGGCAATCAGCATGGTGACACTGGCACCCTCTGGCTCGTAGTCCTGACGCGCAATATTCAGAATATGAGCACCAATAATGTCGACAACTTCCGTCAGAATCTTGGTCAATCGGTCGGCACTATAGAGCTCATCGATGTACTCAATGTACTCAAGACGCTCTTTCTCGGTCTTGGTATAGCAGACATCATAGATGTTAAAGCTCAGCGTCTTCGTCAGATTGTTAAAGCCATGCAGGCGCAGCTTATTATTCAAATCGGTAACCTCAAATGCCTAGCCAGGATTTATTCAGCTTCGGCGACAGTATAGCTATGAGTAATTTCAACACCGCCTTGTTCCAGCATAATGGAAGCAGAACAGTATTTTTCGGCGGACAGCTTCAC
>NZ_DDKU01000013.1:0-1363 GCF_002339775.1 Thalassolituus sp. UBA2590 | reverse complement strand
GCCCGCTCCACAGCCGATTCCTTCAGGCTTCTCCCCGTCACAGTGAAGTGGACGTGGATTTTAGTAAATACAGCAGGAACGGCATCTGCGCGCTCAGCGTCGATATCGGCAACACAGTCCGTTACATCCAGACGCTGCTTACGCAGAATGCTCATGACATCAAAACTCGTGCAACCACCCAGCCCCAGCAGCAACATCTCCATCGGGCGCACACCGAGGTTACGGCCGCCGTGATCTTCAGGCCCATCCATCACCACCGAGTGACCGCTGCCTGACTCCCCGAGAAACATAGCGTTATCGACCCATTTAACCCGCGTTTTCATCTGCGTTCACTCCGGCTGGTAAAAACGCGGAGCTTAACACAGACGGGCCAGACCGATAATATGACAGCGCGAAAAATCAATAAAAGCCTGAAAAACAAAGGCAAACGGCATAAATGGCCCCAATGCCGGGTTCAACTCACGCCGGCGATGCGTAATAATCAAAAGAGATTCGATTAAGGACAATAACAAATGATCATCCCTCGTATTCCATCAATGCACGCGCCGCTGGAACACTTCCTGACGCACTGTCATAAGAAGCGCTATCCGGCCCGGACCACCATCATCCATGCAGGTGAAGAAAGCGACACCCTGTACTACCTGATGAAAGGGTCTGTGAGCGTCACCATTGAGGACGACGAAGGCCGTGAGATGATCATGGCTTATCTCAACGAAGGCGACTTCTTTGGAGAAATGGGCCTGTTTGACGACGAAAACAGCCCGCGCACAGCGTGCGTCCGGGCCAAAACCCCCTGCGAAGTCGCTGAAATTTCATATGCCCGCTTCCGTGAACTGGCAGACTCCGATACTGAACTTGTATTCCGTATCTTCCGCCAGATGGCCGAGCGCCTGACCCGTACCACCCGCAAAGCTGGCGACCTCGCCTTCCTTGACGTAACCGGTCGTGTCGCAGGCACCCTGCTGGATCTTTGCAAACAGCCAGACGCCATGACCCACCCAGACGGCATGCAGATCAAAATCACCCGTCAGGAAATCGGCCGCATCGTTGGTTGTTCCCGCGAGATGGCGGGCCGCGTACTCAAGTCTCTGGAAGAACAGGGGCTGATCAGTGTGTCTGGTAAGACGATTGTGGTGTTTGGTACTCGCTGAGTACCGCAGCTGCTGAAAGCGCCCGGTTTTGACCGGGCGTTTTTGTATGTGAGGTTTATAGCTGCCTTCGGCAGAGAGGTTCTTTTGGCTGCCGCCGGGTTCCATTGCCCTTGTTAGCAGTAGCTGCCTTCGGCAGAGAGGCGCTTTTGGCTGCCGCCAGGTTCCTATGCCCTTGTTGGGGGATTGCATCCCCCGGGCGGGCGGCCCATCCC
>NZ_DDKU01000036.1:5361-7655 GCF_002339775.1 Thalassolituus sp. UBA2590 | reverse complement strand
CACGCCGCGATCTACATCAGGTATTCTGGCCATGGCGTTCTGGTGCGCAATAACTTCCGCGCCCGTGGCCGCCACAACCGCTGGGTTACCCTCGACATGATCATGATGTTCGTGCGTGTTAATAATGTATTTGATGGTGTAACCCTGCGCTTCTGCCAGAGCCACCATCGCATCACCATCCAAAGGATCCAGAGCAATGGCTTGTCGAGTTTCTTCACAACCAATCAAGTAATTGAAATTACGTAACGGGTTGTTCATATAACGTCGAAATACTTCCACATTCACCTCTTACCAGTACACAGTGTCCTGAATATCGTCGTCTGCTTCAGACTCGTTAATGAAGTGGCTGTTCAATAAATTAATCATCTCTTCTGAGCGCTCTTTTAGCTCTTCGTCAGAAAAAGCTTCTGCAGGGCTATGCCCCCAGACAGGCCCTGGCCAGGCAGGATCAGATTTGAATCGCGCAACATGGTGAACATGCAGCTGGGCAACGACATTCCCAAGCGCGGCGATGTTCATGGAATCAGATGCGAAATGATCAGCCATCTTCTCTGCTACAAATGCAGATTCTTCCATCAACTGAAGGCGATCCTCTTTCTTCAGATGGTAATACTCGAAAACGTTAGAGCGGGATGGCACGAGAATCACCCAAGGGTAACGGCGATCCTTCATCATAAGTACTTTGCACAAAGGCAAGCGGCCCAAATACACGGTGTCAGCTTGCAGGCGTTCATCTAAGCGGAACATAATCTCTCCTGGTTGTTGCTTTCATGATAAAGCGCCATACGTGTCAGGTCACTATCATTCACTCCGGGTACCTTAATGTCTGAGTTGATTGCCCTTTCCTCTATTTCATCAATCCCGAGGGAACAGTGGGATGCCCTTCTGCCGGATAACGCGGCGCCATTTCTACGTTATGACTTCCTGCATGCCCTTGAGGCCACTGGCTGTGTCTCGCCAAAGACAGGTTGGACGCCGAGCCACCTGATCAGCCTTGATGACACCGGGACTCCCAATCTTGTTCTCCCTGCCTATATTAAAGACCACAGTTACGGAGAATACGTATTCGACTGGCAGTGGGCAGAGGCCTACGTCAGTTATGGCATGCAGTATTACCCAAAGCTTCTGCTAGGCGTCCCGTTCACGCCCGTTCCGGGCCCACGATGGTTAAGCACCACCCCGGTGGACACCCAAAGCCTGGCCCAGGGCTTATCAGACTTTTGCTCGAGTAAGGGGCTGAGTGGCTGGCATATGAACTTCCCCGCTGGCGAACTGACTCCGGACGCTGGCGCATCGGAACGAAAAGGCTGCCAGTTCATCTGGAGGAACAATAACTTCAGCTCTTTTGACGACTTTCTGGCAACGTTCGCCAGCCGTAAACGTAAGAACCTGCTAAAGGAGCGCCGCCGGATCACAGAACAAGGCTTAAAGGTGTCACGCTTCGAAGGTGAAGGCATCACACCCGAAATGATTGATATCTTCTACCACTGCTATTGCGATACCTACTACCGCAGACGCTCTCATCCTTACCTTACGCCCGGTTTCTTTCACCAACTCCGTGAGACCATGGCAGATTCGATGATGCTGGTGCTCGCAGTAGACGAAGAAGGCCCATGCGCTGCTGCCCTTTGTTTCTTCGACGATGACGCACTTTATGGCCGCTACTGGGGGTGTCTGCGCGACTACGATGCCTTGCATTTCGAGGCCTGCTATTAGCAGGGGATTGAGTTCTGCATTGAGAAGAACCTCGGTATGTTCAACCCGGGTACTCAAGGAGAACACAAGATCAGTCGTGGCTTCGCCCCCGAGTTCACACGAAGCTACCATTGGCTGGCACATCCGGAATTGCACGACGCTATTGGCAGGTTCACACGAGAGGAAGCGGCGTACATTGAAGAATATGCCGCTGCCGCCTCAGAAAGACTGCCGTTCAGGCGGGATTGATCTGGCTGTCTCATCCCAGCTTTGTTATAACCCCTCCCGGAGGTAATTATCATGGCTATGAGAGCATACAAAGTTCAGGACATTGTCGTATTCGCATCGCGCGGTACCGAAGCGAAACTTCTGGCTGCACCAGAGTTGCGCCCGGCAGAAGAGTGGCGGGAAGACGTAGCCGCCTGGGTAGCGCTTCGAGCTGAGCGCGCACCAGAACTGGATGACAGGGTGGACGCCAGCAAAACTGAGCCGTATATCCATACCAGCCACTAACCTATCGTCAGGCGGCTTCTACAAAGGACGTCCAGCTCCCGATATCAAGACAGCAGCCATGTAACGGCGGCTGCCGTACTGACACA
>NZ_DDKU01000036.1:0-5058 GCF_002339775.1 Thalassolituus sp. UBA2590 | reverse complement strand
GGCGGCTGCCGTACTGACACATCGCCGCCAGATTCTCCAGACTCACAGGCACATAGATATTATCGACCGCCGCCTGATCCAGCGTATCATCGACATCAGGGTCATTGATGTAAGCAAAATCTTCATCTATCGCGACCAACCACACCCAGTGCGGTGCCTTGTTCCGGTTCATCCGGTACGTACTGATTAAGAGCAGAATACGATGGCCGGATTTCAAAGCCTCTCGGAGTGTTTCGACCGTAAACTGCGACACCTCCGAGGATATCCCCGCACGTTCGCAGCGCTGACTGAAGTCATCACTGACAAGGCGCAGAACTTCACGTTTATGCTCATTCCGTACGCCCTCAATAAAGGGAACTGACTCATCCGACACCCAGATGCTGGCATCAAACCCGCGCGTCTGAGCTGCAAGAGCCAGCCCCTGAGCAGAGCAACCTCCATGGCCAGTCGTCAGGTAAATGGTTGTCGCCTCCCGCCAGATATTCAGTTCACAAATACGCGACAACTGAAACTCTGACTGTAGACTGCGCATCGCCATCATCAACGCTGACGGACCGCACGTAAAAGGCGTTGTCTGACCGTAGAAAGGCAACTCCTGAGGAACGACACGCATCGTGCTCAGGTGTTTCTCCAGTCTCCAGCCCGCACTGCCGTCTTCGTAGTAACCGGGCAGGAAGCGAATTCTCCGATACCCGGTAGATTCATAGAGGTACAGAGCGCCCTCATTATCATCACGAACCTCCAGGCGCATGAAAAATACTCCGCGGAGCATGGCCTGAGCCTCAGCATGATCCAGTAGCTGACGCGCAAGTCCACGCCCTCGTGCCCTAGCTGAAACCGCGATGGAATACAGCCTCGCCAACGAAGTGCCACGATGGAACAGCACCAGGATGTACGCCTGAAGACCATTTTCGTCTTCATGTACCCATAACTCAGAGTGGCTGGAGCGAATGAAATGGCGAAAACGACGAGGCGTCAGCCGGTCGCCCGGAAAGGCCTCCTCTTCAATAGCCGATAACGCGGGAACATCTGCCGATGTGGCTAAACGAAACGTCATATACTGAACCTAAAAATGAAACAGCAATCTGAAGGCGCATAGTAGAACTGAACACAGCGAATCGCTACGGCTGTGCTCACGAGAAATATCACTCCAGACGAGAAGAAAAACTTGATGTTGTGATGCGCCAGCGAGAACTATCATCTGGCTCAGTTTTTCATTTTCTAATACACAAAGAGTCACCAATACATGAAGCCACTGCTCGTACTCGTTGACCAGCTCAGTGACTGGCAGCCCTACTACCCAACCCGTCAGGTCATCACCATTGGCGACTTTCTGGCTGGGCAGACCGAGGCTCGCGGCTATGTTATCAACCTATGCTCGGATTACTCTTATCTGAGTACGGGATACTACGGCTCGCTTCTCGCTGAGGCGCGCGGCGGCCAGGTGTTCCCCGGCGTTCGTGCCATTCGTGAACTAAACAATTTCGAGCAGGGGCAGCCGCTTCCGACGAAAACCAGCCGCATTCTCGAAGCTGACCGACGCTCAGGCAAAAATAACGCAGACCTTGTGCACCTACGCGTGTATTTCGGACAAACAGAGAACGCTTCTCTGAAGCCAGTTGCCCGCAAACTGTTCGAGACATTTGCCTTCCCTGTATTCGATGCCAAGCTTCAACGCGTGCACGAAAACCTGTGGATCATCGCCTCGTTAAACGTCGTTGCAATCAACGAGCTCAACGAAAGCGATCAGACCCGGTTTGCAGAGTCTCTGGACACGTTCAGCTCGAAAATATGGCGGCTTAAACGCATCAACAAGCGTTATAAATATGATCTGGCGATTCTGGTCAACCCAGAGGAGCAACTGCCGCCCTCCAATAAAGGCGCATTAACTGCATTTGAAAAAGCCGGTAAAGACATTGGTTTAAACGTTGAGCTGATCACATGGAAAGAAGCCCATAGAATTGCAGAATACGATGCACTCTTTATCCGTGAAACGACAAACGTCGATCATCACACGTATCGCATTGCACAACAGGCTGAAAATGCTGGGCTCGTCGTTATCGACAGCCCTCGCGACATTATGCGCTGCTCTAACAAAGTCTACCTCCACGAGTGCTTGCAACTGCATCAGGTAGACACACCAGAAACGCGGCTATTGATGACTCAGCAAGACTATAACATCGATCACCTCATCGAAGAGCTGGAACTTCCGATCATCGTGAAAGTACCAGACGGCGCCTTCTCAATTGGTGTAGAAAAAGCAAAAACACGGGAGGAGCTACAAGAGTGTATCAGTCGCCTTGGTCAACGCTCTGCCTTGCTCTTACTGCAGAAATTTATGCCAACCGAGTACGACTGGCGTATTGGTGTTCTGAATGGTGAAGCCATCTATGCCTGCCGGTATTTTATGGCCAAAAGTCATTGGCAGATTTACAACCACAGTGCCCGATCAAAATCGAACAGTTCTGGGAATGCTGATGCCTTTGCTATTAATGATGTGCCTAAAAAAGTCATCAAAACCGCATTAAAAGCAGCGCGCTGTATGGGAGATGGGTTTTATGGGGTTGACCTGAAATCCAGCGGTGATCGGGTCGTTGTCATTGAGGTCAACGACAACCCAAGCATA
Source organism: Thalassolituus sp. UBA2590 (assembly GCF_002339775.1). Lineage (NCBI taxonomy): Bacteria > Pseudomonadati > Pseudomonadota > Gammaproteobacteria > Oceanospirillales > Oceanospirillaceae > Thalassolituus > Thalassolituus sp. UBA2590. The sequence goes on along the minus strand of NZ_DDKU01000036.1, from coordinate 2,432 downwards.
GACAAAGGCGTTGAAGACCTTCATGAAGGTACGGCACTTTATCAGAAAATCATGCAGACATTTCTGGCAAGGCTGGAGGACGTTAACGGGCGCTGAAGCGCCCATCCTTCTACCAGTGTTGCGGAAGCCCTTTTGTCTGTATCAAGGCAGCGATATCCATCATTAAGGCAATCGACACATGCACCATCACACCGCCCCAGATGGAACGTGACATCAGAGCCAACACTCCAAGAAAGAAGCCAAAAAGAATCGCGCCAAAAGACTCCGGCCAAAGCTTCGGAAAGTGCAGCATCAAGTACGGCAAACACATCACCGCAATCGACAGACTACCGAACTGGCGCTTGAGTCCATTGACCAGATACCCCCTGAAAAAGAACTCGACAGCAATAAATTGCAAAACGTAGATCACTTCCCAACTTAACAGATCAAACCAACTTCGATGTGCGCGGTTATAGAAGGGATAATGTTGCGAAAAGTCATCACCAAAACTGGCGATAATGGCAAAGATCATAATGGGCGAGGCTAACAGGACGTAACCACGCCAGTGATGATGCACACTTCCCCACTGCCACCCGTATTCACGCAATGAATCTTTAAACCAGAACCGAATAGCAAGCATCGGGATGATCAGGAATCCGAGTAAATTAATGCCTCCCCACCAGATATACCCTAACAACTCCCGATATTCGTAACGATGGTAGTCACGATATATCGAGGGATCAGACATCACTTCGGAAAACCACTTCACCAGCGCGGTCAGGTTACTGCTGTATTTTCCGTAATGCACCAGAAGCAGACACACACAGGCAATACCGATGATCTGCCAGACACGTATACGCTCTTTCGCTTCTTCCGCAGGCGATAAACCGGCCGGTTTACGCTCTTCATCAATTGCATTGAGTTGGCTGAAAAGAAATCCCGGCGTCAGCCAGTGTAAAAATCCCATGCTGCTGTTCCATTTGTGTCTTCAATAGCCCCTACAGGCAAACTAAAGTACATCATTAAATTACGCCATAGTTCGCCCGTATGGCTCGCGGTCCAACGAGAAATATCCACCGCACTGTTCTCTTGAAGTGCGTCACACACACGGTCGGTCGCGTCATCAATATTACCGGGCGAATATCGAAAGCGGCCTGGGTATTGTTCGCGATAGCATAACGCGTCAGGGACTACAGGCATTGCGCCAGCACTCACGGCTTCAATCATCGATAGCCCCTGAAACTCATGATCTGCTGTGCTGATCACAACCCGAGCACGCTTTAATAAGGTTTCATACTCAGCCCGCGGCACCATACCATCGGCAACAATCCGTGCGGCGTGCTTCTCACGTATCGCAGACAGTTCGCCCGGCACCTTCTCAGGTCGCGGCCCCAACAGCGCCAACTGAAAATCTACGCCGCGATTAGCTAACGTATCAAGCACTGCTTCGAATCGATCCGGACGCTTGTCGTATTCCCAGCGGTGATTCCAGAGAATCATCGGCATCGTGCCTGGTTGCGCTGGAATCGTATCAGTATTTACTGTATCGACAGCGACAGGTAAAACCGAACTCTTCGCTCGTAACTCATCAACAACATGGTCGGGGATGGCATCAGGTAACTTACGCAGAAGCTCTGTAACTCCCTCCAGCATGGACTCAAGATTAAAACGCGAATTAAACAAACAACGTTCCGATGTCAGAGCCCCGTATAACTGAACCATCTGAGGGTCAATCGACGAGTGCTGACGGTCCCCCACCGGGTAAGCAAACTGGTTCTCGTGGAAATACAGAGTGACAGGAATACCTGCCAGTTCAGGGTGCAGCCCTTTGATGGTGGCAATATCCACCATGGATGTTGCGAGAATATGATGGGGCTGCTCTTGCTGGAGTGCGTCCCTAAACTCCACCATCCACGACAGGGGATTGCCCCGGATACGCCAGCGGAAGTAGCGGCCAGGAAGTTCGAAGATTCGAAGCCGCACCGGGCGGTCCTGCTGATTCGAGAGCCAGTTAACCCAACTGGCGTGACTTTCGGAACGATATGCTGACAGCAGCCAGACCAGAGGACGCTCGGGCATTTACTCAGATCGCCATTTGCGAGCGGTCAAGCTCCTGCTTGGCGGAGTCAGACGCCTGGTTAATTTCCGACAAGCGTTTTTCGAGTCCGGAGATATTCTCTCGTTGCTGGCGTATCTGCTCATTATAGCGGTCTGCACCAGTTTTCATCTCATCAACAATGGCTTGAGCGCGGTTGCGGGCATTTGGCCCCGCAATGGACTTCGCCAGCTCGGATTTTTCTTTGATCATGCGCTCACGTTCCTGTTGCAGGTCGCTAAGCTTCTTCTTCGCATTTTTCAGGTCACGCTGCACACGAATTTTGTCATTACTGCGAGAAAGCTCATCGGCCATCCCTTGTAACTCCGCTTCAGAGGCGCCTCTCGACGGTTTGCTG
>NZ_DDKU01000054.1:0-5521 GCF_002339775.1 Thalassolituus sp. UBA2590 | reverse complement strand
AGAATACCTACCGCGTTAAAGAGGTCTTCTACACATTACAAGGGGAAGGCGCTCAAGCCGGACGTCCTGCTGTTTTCTGCCGTTTCTCTAAATGCAATTTGTGGAATGGCCGCGAGGACAGCCGTACTGCCGCTGTCTGTAAGTTCTGTGATACCGACTTTATCGGTACCGACGGACACCTGGGTGGTGAGTATTCTGCAAGTGAACTGGTAACAATCATTGCATCGCAGTGGCCAGGAGAGACCTCAGGAAATTCAGTTCAGGGAAAGCCCTATGTCGTCTGTACCGGTGGCGAGCCAGCGCTCCAGCTTGATTCAGCGCTTGTCGATGAGCTGCATAAGGCAGGGTTTGAGGTTGCCATCGAAACCAACGGCACCCTGCCGTTACCGGACGGTATTGATTGGATATGCCTTAGCCCGAAAGGCGACTCCGAACTTGCCGTCATCAACTGCGACGAACTGAAACTGGTATACCCACAAGCAGATGCTCCACCAGAACGCTTTGATTACATCGTCGCTGAGCATTGCTACCTGCAACCAATGGCAGACTTCGAGCCTGTAGTGATCGCCAGCGACAAGCTTGAAGGGGCAAAAGAAGGTCTATCTGTTTCCAACACCGGAAAAGCCGTGGATTACTGCATGAAGCACCCAAAATGGAAGCTCAGCTTGCAGACCCACAAACTGCTCGGAATAGAATAAGGCCACTCAGCGTCACAGGGTAAAAGCGACCTTCGTTTTCAGCTCACCGGCTTCGTAGCGCCGGTGAACGTCTGCAACCGCACTCGCCGATTGCACCTCTGTTTCAGGCACCGTGATGCGCCCAGCATCGACTTCTTTCGCTAACCAGCTGAGAAAGCGGCCATGAGTCGCTCTGCCTTTACCACTCAGTAAAGGTAACAACATAAACACGGCATGAATGCTCAAGGCTTTAGCATGCGCTTGAGTCAGGTCGTAAGTATTACGAGCATTGATGGTTGCAACCTGACCGCCTGGAGCACAGGCATGTAGCGCTGTCTGAAAGCTCTCACCACCGAAGGTATCGAGCACCTTATCGAACTTGCCTGCATGTTCAGCCGCCTCTCCGTGCGACATTGCAGTCACATTAAACGAGGCGATCTGATCGCGGCGGATGTCATCCCCGGCAGTGGCCGTAACAGCAACACCACGAAGCTTAGCGAGTTGCAGAGCCATCTGGCCGACGCCACCAGATCCTCCCATAATCAGACAGGATTCATCTGCCTGTAAGTGCAGGCGTTCAATCGCTTCAAAGGCCGTGATCGACACCAAGGGAAGAACCGCTGCCTGCTCAGCTTTAACAGAGTGAGGAGCCAATGCCATAAGGTCGGCATCGACCACGATGTAACGACACAGCGTCCCGCTACTTCCTTTTACTCCACCCGCACAGCCATAAACGATATCGCCTTCAGAGAAGCCGGTCACCTGCTCACCAACAGCAATGACCTCACCGGCGAGGTCACAACCGACCACATGATTATCCGAGGCAATTGGCGCCAGCCCGGCGCGGATTTTGGTGTCGATCGGGTTAAACCCCGAAGCTATGACCCTGACCAGTAGTCCGCCAGGAGAAACATGCGGCATATCAAGTGAAGTTTGCTCCAGAACTGTGGGGGCGCCTGTTTCAGCGAAATACCAGCCACTGTTACTATGCTGTGCGGTATTACTCATGGTGGCTGCTCCCCAATAGTTGGCTGATGATATCGCCTATGAGTTCATCATCTTTACGAGTACTCAGGTAACTCGCGAACACCTGGCGCGTCATTTCAGGAACATCGGATACTTCATGCAGCTCACCACTTTCGAGGTAAGGTGCAACCATAGTCGCAGGTAAGTAACCAGCACCACCGTGCATCAGGATGCTGTCGAGAGCAATACGGCCAGTATTGGTTTTGAGCACTGGCGCCGCCATACCTTTAAATTCCTGAGCGTGCTGAATACGAAACGACGTCCCCCAATCAACCATCACGTAACCGAGCTCGGCGGCCTGATTCCATTCAGAGCATTTTTCAGAAGCGACCATGACCAGAGGCACAGACATAACTTCGCGGGTCACCAGTTCATCGGCTTTCGGGGCGTCAAACACCAACGCCAGATCTAACGAGCGTTCGAGAATCTGTCGTACCAGCGCGCTGCTGCTATGCGCCATTGCGCTGACTGCCATACCCGGGCGTCGCAACAAAGCCGGCAGCTTCTGTTGCAGCACGGCGTCCCACAGGTTTGGCGTAGCGCCAAGCGCGAACTGATAATGACGGTCATCGGCAATGGCCACCTCGTGGCGGATGCGCTGCTCCAGAAGCACACTACTTTCAGCCAGGGGGATGAGTTTCTCGCCTGCAGGCGTCAGCTGGATGTTGTTTCGCTGTCGGGAAAACAACTCAACACCCAAAAGACCCTCAAGCTGGCGAATGCGGAAGCTCACCGCAGACTGGGTCAGGTAGAGGTTTTCAGCCGCACGACCAAAATGCCGGGTGCGTGAGACTTCCATAAATGTTTTAAGTAGATCCGTATCCATTTCAACCAGAAAACTTTCACGTAACGAGAAGATTTTTTCGTTTTACCACAGACACGCCCCTGACCATACTCCGCCCAACACAAAAGACCGATTTCTTTTGTGATCGACAACTTTGATGATGGCAGGTGCTTTATGAGTCAAATTCAAGCGAAAAGCTTTGAAACTTCAAAGAAATTCTTTGACGATGCTAACTTTCCACGTGGTTTTCAGCGCTCAGGTGACTTTACGCGCCAGCAGGCTGACATCCTCGAGAATATGGGCGATGCTCTGAAGTCGCTGCACGAAGGAACACGCGAAGCGGCGACCGATGAAGAAGTCCGCTTTGTTGACTTCTGCCAGCAGAAACTTGAGCCTATTAACGCGGTCGAACGCGCATGGGCCGCCTATTGCAAAGCGCTTGCTCGCAAGCAGATTTATTTTACAGCCTCCTCCTCAGCATCGGAGGCAGACTATGAGAACACGGAAACAGATGACTGATCATGTACTCGGCTTCATCGAAGCTGTAGAACTCCCGGACCTTGGCATCGGCTGCGACGCCAAGGTGGATACCGGCGCTGCTACCAGTAGCCTTCATGCTGACCATATTGAAGAGTTCAGACGCGATGGCGAACTCTGGGTGCGGTTTCACGTAAAGTTTAATAAACAGTCAGCCCGGATTGATCAAACGTGCGAAGCGCCGGTCGTCGAGCAGCGTGTGATCACCAGTTCGAACGGGCATAGCTCACAGCGTTATATTATCGGTACAGAAATGAACGTAGGTGGCCTGAGCTTTAAAACTGAAATCAGCCTCAGTCACCGCGGCAGTATGAAGTACCCTATGTTGATAGGCCGAAAGGCTATCAAAGGCCGCTTTCTTGTGGATGTCAGTCGCGGCTGAGCGAAGCATCTTATCTATTAATTTTTTCAGTCGTTGCTATGACCCATCAGGAACCCGTTATGAAAATTGCCATACTGTCACGCAGTGCCAGCCTCTACTCAACCCGACGTCTGATTGAGGCAGCCGAGGCCCGCGGACATGAAGTGCATGTACTGGATACGCTGCATTGCTATATGAACATCAACAGCGTTGACCCCAAAATGCACTATAAAGGTGAGCAATTAGAGGGCTTTGATGCTGTCATCCCTCGTATTGGCGCATCAATCACGTTCTACGGTACGGCGGTACTGCGTCAATTTGAAATGATGGGTGTGTATCCACTGAATGAATCCGTAGCCATCAGCCGCTCACGGGATAAGCTGCGTTCCATGCAGCTGATGTCGCGCAAAGGCATCGGCATGCCAGTGACCGGCTTTGCCCACAGCCCGGATGATATTCCGGACCTGATCCAGATGGTCGGTGGCGCTCCTCTTGTGATCAAGCTTCTTGAGGGAACTCAGGGTATTGGTGTGGTACTGGCTGAGACGAAGAAAGCCGCAGAAAGTGTGATCGAAGCCTTCCTGGGCCTGAAAGCCAACATCATGGTACAGGAATACATTAAAGAAGCGTCCGGTGCTGACATCCGCTGCCTGGTCGTGGGCGATAAAGTTGTTGCTTCTATGAAGCGTCAGGCTGCCGAAGGTGAATTCCGCTCGAATCTGCACCGCGGTGGTACGGCAACGGTTGTACGAATCACCCCTGAAGAACGGGCCACCGCAGTGCGTGCCGCCAAAACCATGGGGCTTAACGTCGCGGGTGTCGATATCCTGCGTTCAAACCATGGTCCGGTGGTGATGGAAGTAAACTCATCCCCCGGCATTGAAGGTATTGAGTCTTCTACCGGTATCGATGTCGCCACTAAAATCGTGATGCATATTGAGAAACATGCGCGCGCGCACAACACCAAAACAAAGGGCAAGGGGTAAGCGTTTACAAACAGCATCCCCTCTCGTATAGTTCGAATGCGCCCCAGTAAAACCGGGCGCGGTATTTATCTGGGCAGCCATGGCTGCCCTTTTGCGTTCTGAGGAAGAAACACATATGCACGCCATCATGAATACCTATGGCCGTTTACCCATAACCTTTACCCACGGTAAAGGCTGCTGGTTGTACGACACAGAAGGCCGTAAGTATCTGGACGCCCTGACCGGTATCGCTGTTTGTGGCCTGGGTCATGCGCACCCCGCCGTTACCGCTGCGATTCAGGAGCAGGCGGGCCAGCTCGTTCATACATCAAATCTGTACGGCATCGGCCGACAGCAGGAACTGGCTGAAAACCTGACCCGTATTTCGGGCATGGATAACGTGTTCTTCTCTAATTCAGGCGCAGAAGCCAACGAAGCCGCCATCAAAATTGCGCGAAAATACGGCCACCAGAAGGGCACTTCAGAGCCTGTCATCGTGGTGATGACCAAAGCTTTCCACGGTCGTACCATGGCAACACTGACGGCTACCGGCAACGCGAAAGCGCAGGAAGGTTTCGGCCCTCTGCTGAATGGTTTCGTGCGTGTCCCTTACATGGATGCCGATGCCATCCGCGCAGTCGTTCGCGCAAACCCGAATATCGTCGCGGTTATGCTGGAACCTGTTCAGGGTGAAGGTGGCCTGGCAACGGCCGGCGAAGATTACATTAAAGCTGTGCGTGATATCTGCGACCAGAATGACCTGCTGATGCTGGTTGATGAAATACAGACCGGCAACGGGCGTACTGGCAGCTACTTCTGCTACCAACAATTCGGCATTACTCCGGATGTTGTTACCACAGCCAAAGGGCTCGGCAACGGTGTACCTATTGGTGCCTGTCTCGCCCGGGGCAAAGCAGCCGAAGTACTGCAGCCCGGAAGCCACGGGTCGACCTACGGCGGAAACCCATTGGCATGCGCCGCCGCGAACGCGGTAGTGACGACCATAGAAAATGAAAAGTTGGCTGAGAACGCTGCTCACATGGGTAACTACCTCGCCAGTGCTTTCAACGTGCGTTTACAGGACAACCCTCTGTTCTCCGAAATCCGGGGACGTGGCTTGATGATGGGGATTGTTCTGACCAAAGACTGCACCGAATTAATGGCAAAGGGC
>NZ_DDKU01000041.1:0-19114 GCF_002339775.1 Thalassolituus sp. UBA2590 | reverse complement strand
GGTATCGATGTTGTCTGGCGTGCCGTCACCATCGGTGTCGATACCCGCGTCATTCGGATCAAGCGGATCAGTTCCGGCTGCAACTTCGGTCTCGTTATTGATTCCATCGTTATCAGAATCGTTGGTCGGATCGTTATTCGCCGCGTCCAGCTCATCAGAAACGCCGTCGCTGTCCGCGTCGTTGTTGGCAGATTCGAGAGCATCAATGATGCCATCACCGTCAGTATCTGTGGTGCCCTCAGCGCCGTCGTTTTTGCCGTCGCCGTCGGAATCAGCATTCAGTGGATCTGTGCCGTTTGTCGCTTCGTCTGCATCCGATACACCGTCGTTATCATCGTCGGTATCGATGTTGTCTGGCGTGCCGTCACCGTCGGTATCATTACCAACACTGTTCGGATCGAGCGGATCAGTGCCTGCTGCAACTTCGGTCTCATTATTAATACCGTCGTTGTCAGAGTCGTTGGTCGGATCGTTGTTGGCAGCGTCCAGCTCATCAGAAACACCGTCGCTATCCGCGTCGTTGTTTGCAGATTCGAGCGCATCAATGATGCCATCACCGTCAGTATCTGTGGTGCCTTCAGCGCCGTCGTTTTTGCCGTCACCATCAGAGTCAGCATTCAGTGGATCAGTACCATTCGTTGCTTCATCAGCATCCGATACAGTGTCGTTGTCATCGTCAGTATCGAAAGCGTCTGCAATGCCATCACCGTCGGTGTCTGTTGGCGTGCTGTTAGGGTCAAGAGGATCAGTACCGAGCTGTGTCTCCTGAATATTGCTGACGCCATCGTTATCAGAGTCGTTGTCAGGATCGTTATTGGCCGCATCCTGATGATCCATTACACCGTCACTATCAGTATCGGTGGTGTTGGACTCGAGTGCATCAATGGTACCGTCATTGTCGGTATCTGTTGGAGAAGCAACACTACCGACTTCGGTCAGGTCGTCGATACCATCGTTGTCAGAATCGGTATCAAGAGGATCAGTACCCAACAGACCTTCGTTGTCATCACTCAGGCCATCGTTATCGTCGTCAGTATCCGCGTTATTACCTACGCCATCGCCATCTGTATCGACAGTTTCATTCGGATCAAGAGGAAATGCATCCTGGAGATCTGGCACACCATCATTATCGTCGTCAGTATCGGCATTGTTACCGATACCATCGCCATCAGTATCTACTGACTCGTTCGGATCATTAGGAAACGCATCGTATGGGTCCAGTACACCATCGCCATCAGAGTCGACAGTGACCGCCACAGTAAAGTAATCGCCTGAATTCAGAGCCACGCCATTGATAATACCTGTGGTCTTGTTGATCTCACCGACCGCAATTGCGCCTGACGTAAAGTCAGAGTTAGTACTTTTACGAACCAGATAAAGACGCGCACTAGCCGGCAATCCCGAAGGAATCGCGAACTGCATTGATACCGACTGGCTGAAACTGCTCTTCTGAACCAACCATTCGCGTCCAATACGATAGGAATATGGTGCACTGATTTCTGAAGTCTGAAGACTGTAGGCGCCTGCATTGCGCCCCACGAGGAAGTAACTTCGATCTGCTGCAATACCTGCTGTACGTGCAGATGCGGAGTTAGCTGATGTGAAATCGTTCTGTGTTGCCAGAGTCAGACGCGTGCTTTTGACTGAACGGGAAACTTTCTGGTTAAGAGTCGCTGCGTCGTCACGACCAAGGCCAAACACCGCATCCTGGAAGTTAGCATCCAGTGAGTCGTTCCAGACGGTTGCGCCTGTACTGTTAACGTAGTTGCCCGCGAGATCGATGCCGTATTTAACAGCAAGATAGGAGTTAATTCTTTGAGCTTCTGCGGAGGATATGGCACGCGTGAACCAGATGACCTCCATAATGTCGCCCTGGAAGGCATCGCCGCTATCTTTGCGCCCATAGCCAACCAAGAGATTGTCGCCACGGGTTACAGAGGCAAAGTCTGAATTGTACACGTAATCCGCGCCATTCATCCCCAGTGTAAATGTACGGTTCTGGCTACCGCCAATAATCGCCGAGCCCAAGACATTTTGCGACAAAGGAACCGGGGTCGGGAACTCTACATTGATATCACTGCCTGAAGATCGCTCTGGTCGCAGTAGGAACTTACCCGCGCCGCTATTGCCGGTGCCCTGCAACGAATAACCGGGCTCACCCGCATAGTCCGTAGTGCTATCGAGGCCGGTGATACGCCCTGAATTTCCGCTGACGTAAGAGCTTGTGCGAGTTACCGTAAAGATTGAAAGCGGAGTTTCTCTTTCTCCGCCCTGAACAATATTGGTGCGGTTGTTTCGGAAATGGCGACTACTGGTGTAGCCAGTAGTGTATGGATGGAAATTATGAGCGGCATTGGCCCCCGACACAGACCAGGAACCCACAGCGTCGATATCGCGCCCATTCCCGGAGCGGTCAGCCCAGGCATCGTTAATGTTGCCCGCATCATCTGACTTCAACCAGAGCGCAGAACCACTTACACCGCCTGGCGCTGCGAGAGTGATACTGGATACAGATATAGCTGCCCATGAGGCTACGAGAGCCAGGCCCTTAGAAAGTTTCATACGATCGCTCCATACCGAACCAGTTCGTCAGAATGAGAACTGGCTCACAATCCATTCAGATGTTTTTGCGGGATTCTATCGGCTGTGATACCCGCCAGCAATAGGCCTTAAGAGGGATATCCGGCCTGAGAGCCACAAAAACACTCCGAAAGGGCCACTTATTGGCCAATTAGTGTCATGAGGCGATACTAATGAACACGTGTCTGTTTCACAAGATGTAACAAGAAGTCACATGCTGATATTTACGTATAAACGACAAAAGCCGCACTTCGCGGCCTTTAAACGGGAATTTAAGGGAGAATTGTCAGTTCTGTCAGTGGCTGTTCCGAAGCGCTTCTTCTGCATCTATCCCAAGGATCAGGATGCCCTTTCGCCTCACCTGGGTGTCTGTAATTGTCCAACTCACCTTCACCTGAAACTTTCTTGATGACTCATCGTAGCGGATACCATCAATATGATAATCAGAGGATGGATTGCTGATCAGCGTTTTCCATGCTGCTTCATCGGCTTGATAGTAATCGGTGGTTACATCACTCTGAGCGGCATTCAGACCTGCACTTCCAACAAGAATAGCCTCAGTAATCAAGCCATTACTGAGTTCCTTCACGGATCTGAGGTAGGCTGACGTCGGTCTGCTGATAATCTCACTGATCAATGGCTGTTCTGCCGCAGAAACCTCATGGCGCCATTGCACATCAAGCGCATCAATAACATCAGGAGCCAGTGTCCTTTGCATCTGATTAGAGATATCTAAAGCTGCAAGAAGCCTATCATCATCGATGATGGTTCTGATCCTTTTCGTTACAACGGAGAGAAGATTTTCCCTCTCCAGATCATTCAAAGCGATGGTCTCACCCGCGCAATCAGATATCTGTTTGTTGAACCGTCCGATAAATTCAGGATGCTGCTCGAGAAACTGATCGGCGAAGTACACCCCTAAAGGCATGTACCGTACAAACGTTCTCTCAAGATAACTGTTAAAGTCAGAATTCGCTGACGCCTCAGAGACCAGCTCCTCAAAATAACGCGAATCCGCAATAAAGGTATCTATCCTACCGGCCTGAACAAGACGCACTAACTGCATCCCCTCATTGACCAACTCTGTCACCGGTATTCCCTCTGTATCCAGCCAGGTCGCCTGATTGCTTGATCTGACGGCACCAATTCGCAGAGTTTTCACATCACTGAGATCAAGGCCACTGGCGTGATACCAGTACCACTTCTCCAGAGCAAAAGGGGCTGACATAGTTGCCACCTCATCAAGCTCCGGCGAAGGCCCAGTCGTAAAAATACCATCCGCTACAGAGTGCTTCATATCCTGAATCGCCCGCTGCCAGGGCATAACCTGAACGGAAAAGGACTCATTAATATCACGGAAGATACAGCGTAAAGTTTCGGTTGATTCACCGGACAATTCTCCCTGAAGCATCATCTGATATGGTGGCCAGATGGTTGTTCGCAATTTCACTGCGCCGTAATTCGGTGCAGGTGCCAGCTCCGCTGCAACAACACTGGCAGAAATGAAAGTAAAAAAGAGAGAAATTAGTCTAAATTTCATGACCTTAGCCCAAACGGATAACAGCTCTAATAATAGCAGGCCCTACGAAAAAGCCCGGTCAATGACCGGGCTTTTTCGCGTTCTTTAGTGACGACGCGGTGTAATTATTCCCACTCAATCGTCGCTGGCGGCTTACTCGATACGTCGTAAGCAACACGAGAAATGTGCTCGATCTCATTAATAATACGATTTGAGACTTTCTCCAGCAGCTCATAAGGGAGGTGAGCCCAGCGTGCTGTCATAAAATCAATGGTTTCTACAGCGCGCAAAGAGACAACCCACTCATAACGGCGCTGGTCGCCCACTACGCCAACGGATTTCACCGGCAGGAATACCACGAACGCCTGAGAAGTTTTGTGGTACCAGTCGAAGTTATGCAGCTCTTCAATGAAGATGGCATCCGCTTCACGCAGCACGTCAGCGTATTCTTTCTTCACTTCACCGAGGATTCGCACGCCCAGACCAGGCCCAGGGAATGGGTGACGGTAAACCATGTCGTAAGGGAGGCCGAGTTCCAGGCCAATCTTACGCACTTCGTCTTTAAACAGCTCACGCAGCGGTTCAACCAGATCCATCTTCATGTCATCTGGCAGGCCACCCACATTGTGGTGTGACTTGATCACGTGCGCCTTGCCGGTTTTCGCCGCCGCAGACTCAATCACGTCTGGGTAAATAGTGCCCTGCGCCAGGAATGGAACATCTTTCAGTTTGCTGGCTTCTTCATCGAAGACTTCGATAAAGGTGTTACCGATCACTTTACGTTTCTGCTCAGGATCAGACACGCCTTCCAGCTTGCCAAGGAAGAGCTCTTCCGCGTCGGCACGGATGACTTTAACGCCCATGTTCTTGGCGAACATGTCCATCACCATGTCGCCTTCGTTCTTGCGCAGCAGACCGTTATCAACAAACACACAGGTCAGCTGATCACCAATGGCTTTGTGCAGCAGCGCCGCCACAACTGATGAATCTACACCGCCAGACAGGCCCAGCAGAACCTTCTGGTTACCGACCTGCTCACGAACACGTTCGATCTGGTCTTCAATAATTTTCGCCGGTGTCCACAGCGCTTCACAGCCGCAGATATCCATAACGAAGTGCTCTAGCAGGCGCTTCCCCTGTAGGGTGTGCGTCACTTCTGGGTGAAACTGTACACCGAAGAAATTTTTCTCAGCATTGAACATGCCTGCAATCGGGCAGCTCGGCGTGGTTGCCATCAGCTCAAAGCCTTCAGGCATGGTTGCCACTTTATCGCCGTGGCTCATCCACACATCAAGAAGACTTTTACCGTCTTCGCTGACATGGTCTTTGATGTCTTTGAGCAGTGCGTTGTTCGTCTCAACCTGAATCTGGGCATAGCCAAATTCACGGATATTGGAGCCCTGCACACTGCCACCCAACTGCTCTGCCATTGTCTGCATGCCGTAGCAGATACCAAGCACTGGCAAACCAAGCTCGAACACCACCTGAGGAGCGCGCGGCGAACCCGCCTCTGTCACAGACTCAGGGCCACCTGCCAGAATAATACCGGACGGGTTGTACTCGCGGATTTCCGCTTCGTCCATGTCCCAGGCGCGGATTTCAGAGAACACACCAATTTCACGTACGCGACGTGCTATCAGCTGAGTGTACTGTGAACCGAAATCCAGAATCAGAATACGTTGAGCGTGGATGTCTTGTGACATTGGGCTTTCCAGATAAAAGATTTAAAAACAAAAGCGGGGATGACTCTCGTCATCCCCACGTCTTAGCATTTTTCAGCGATCAGCCTAAGCGATAGTTTGGCGCTTCTTTGGTGATCTGTACGTCGTGAACGTGTGATTCAGACATGCCCGCCGCCGTAATACGCACAAACTCAGGTTTGGTACGCATCTCGTCGATCGTCGCGCAACCGGTGTAGCCCATGGAAGCACGCACACCGCCCATCAGCTGGTGAACGATGTTCGTCAGTGGACCTTTCACTGCGATACGACCTTCGATGCCTTCCGGAACCAGCTTATCAACACCGGCTTTTTTGTCCTGGAAGTAACGGTCAGACGAACCCTGGCTCTGGCCCATGGCACCAAGAGAACCCATGCCACGGTATGCCTTGTAAGCACGTCCCTGGAACAGTTCAACTTCGCCCGGAGACTCATCAGTACCCGCCAGCATAGAGCCGACCATAACGACGCTTGCGCCAGCAACGATGGCTTTAGAGATGTCACCAGAAAAACGGATACCGCCATCAGCAATCACAGGCACATCATATTTCTTCATGGCTTCAGCCACGTTAGCAACCGCTGAGATCTGAGGCACACCCACACCAGCAACGATACGGGTAGTACAGATAGAGCCAGGGCCGATACCGACCTTCACGCCATCCGCACCGGCTTCAGCAAGCGCAATCGCCGCTTCAGCAGTTGCAATGTTGCCACCGATCACCTGAACCTCAGGGAAGTTCTCTTTCACCCAACGCACGCGGTCGATAACGCCTGTGCCACCCGGGTTCGATGTATGGCCGTGTGCGGTATCAACAACGATCACGTCAACACCGGCTTTAACCAGGGCTTCGACACGTTCTTCAGTGCCAGCACCTGTGCCTACGGCAGCGCCAACACGCAGACGACCCTGCTCATCTTTGGCAGCGTTCGGGTAAGCACGGGCTTTTTCGATGTCTTTCACGGTCATCAGGCCGACCAGCTTGCCTGCGTCGTCCAGTACCAGAACTTTCTCAATGCGGTGCGTGTGCAGCAGGTCCTGAACGTCTTCTGGGCTGGTGCCCTCTTTTGCAGTGACCAGCTGATCTTTTGGCGTCATCACGCTGGCGACCAGTGCATCCAGGTTCTTTTCAAAGCGTACGTCACGTGAGGTGACGATGCCCACCAGCTCATCACCATCAACAACTGGCATGCCAGAGATGTTGTGCTGTTGAGTCAGCTCAATGATTTCACGAATCGTGCTGGTGCTAGGCACAGTGATCGGATCTTTGACCACGCCGCTTTCGTATTTCTTGACCTTACGAACCTCAGCAGCCTGCTCCTCGATGGTCAGGTTTTTATGGACGATACCTAAGCCACCTTCCTGAGCAATTGCAATTGCCAGGCGCGCTTCAGTAACCGTATCCATCGCGGCAGAAATAAGGGGAACGTTCAGCTCAATGCCTTTGGTCAGGCGTGTCTTCAGACTGACCTGGTTTGGCAGGACCTCGGAATAACCGGGCACTAGCAGCACGTCATCAAAGGTGAGTGCATCTTGAGCGATTCGCAACATAGAAGAGCCTTCCGAATGAGGTTGTAGGAAAGGCGGGGCATTATACCGGAAGGTCATTCGCCGGTAAATCCCGCTACGGATTCTGTTTTGATGTATCCGCCACGACAGGCGGACACACTCCCCTGACCAGAAAATCCGCGACCTGTTCCCTGAACTTGTTGTATCGGAAACTGGCGATATGAGGCCCCTGCGATGCGACGTAACACCGCATGCTCTCTGGCAGCGCGTCATACAAGGCCTGCCCTTCAGACACAGGCACAACCTCATCCATGCGACTGTGCAGCTGCATGACCGGAATGTGGATATTCGGGGCGCGATCCTTTGGGTCCCAGTCTGACGGAATTAAGTAAACAAGGGGTGAAACAATGGTACCGACCACGGTACGCTGCAGCATCTCTCTGGCCACGCTGCGGAATCCGGCAAACGGCGCTTCGAGTATGAGCTGAGAAACGTCATAGTCACGGCCATAGTCTGCAACGAAATTGACCGCGAGCGCTGCCCCCATCGACTGACCCAGAACAACCAGAGAGTGATCCGGGTAAGCATCCCGCAGCCAGCTGGCGCCGGCTTTCGCATCCATAAGAACGTCCGGCAAAATAGGCCGCCCCTGTGATGCGCCAAAACCACGGTAATCAAGGGCCAATACGGTATAGCCCTTTTCAACCAGCCAGAAAACACTGCGCGAATGGGTCGAGATATTCTCAGCATTGCCGTGCAAGTAAAGAATCACTTTAGCCTGCTCGATTGTTGGCTCAGGCTTGAGTAACCAGGCATGAAGTTCTGTGCCGTCATCCGCAGTCAGCCAGACATCTTCATAATCGATATCAAAACGGTCCGGCGTCTGTAACCAGACTTCTTGCGGGTGAAAATACAGGGTCGTCAGCGAGGCGCAACCGCTTAACGTTGCAGCCACCGCAAGCATCAAGGAAATCCGAACCAGCCTGAACGCTTCAGAAATACCAGGCATAAGTCAGCTTCCAGCTGTTGGTCGCCTCAGACGACGCCCACTGACGACTGAAGCCGAAACGCAGCTGAACATTGTCAAACCCATTAAAGGCCTCTTCTACTGTCAGCTCACGCCGGGGAGTATCGTCCCCTAAAGCAGCGGGTTGCCAGCGAAACTGAACCAGTTCCTGATTCAGGCGTCCCTGCCACAACCAACCGGCCCGCACGCCTGCAGATATCTGATAACCGTCGTCAAATTGATTATCCGCTCTTGCAGTCACATCTCCGAGAGCAAACACACGAGCGCTGCCCAATCGCTTACCGTCCCGAACACCCAGAGGTAACTGCCACGCACGACCAAACCCAAGATTGAAACGGCTATAGAGCTCACTGCCCTCGTGATTAAACCGATCAAGACCCGCACTCACCGTCCAGGCGACCGGATTCTGAAAACGCGTTTTATGACTGAGTGACAGTACATTTACCAGAGTCAGCTTCTGCAAACTAACATCGCCGTCCTCTGTGATTCGGGTATAGAAATCCCCCATCTCGATCTGCGCACCGGGCGAAAAGCCCTTCGATGGATCAAGAACATCGTGGTAAGCGATACGCCAGTTAATATCACCGTGCCATTGCTCTCCGGTATAACCACCACCCACACTTAAACGCGATGTACCATGCCCCTCATCATCACGAAACTCTGGCTTTCTTGGGGCTGGAAAAACATCGCCCGCCGGAAGCTTACTGCGAGCAGAGAGAATCTGCAGTGTTCGTTTACGAAGCACCGGGTTCGCTTGCTTTTTCTTCACCGACAAATAACGTGCGTAGCTGTACGCCAGCTCAAGGACACGGGTTTGTGATTCTTCAGGTACCCCTGCCAGCAGGTCGCCAATAGGGATATCACTTTCGACCAGAGTACGAGCAAGGTCCGCCTCTTGTTCTGACGCGAGAGCCGCATTTGACTCCATCACAGACGCAGCAGAAGGCCGGTACACCTCTCGCGAGACAAAACCAGCGCTGTAGAGAGCACGAATGGTGTCGACCGGCACCGCCTTCATTTTAAAATCAGCCGCCAGATCTGATCGCGAGGACGCCGCATCGAGCATCGTCAGCAAGCGGTAGGAACAGTTTTCATCAAAAAAGAAATAATCGAACGCCGTGTCCTGCAACTCCCAGACATGCCGCACGAACTGATCCACTTCCGCGCTACCAAAGTCCAGTTCGTACTCCCAGGTATCACGGTACTCCATATGCTGATACTGATTGGTTTTGACGTAATACGGCATTACCGAGACCTCACCGGGATAACCACCAGACAGCCCTTTGTAACTGAACACCAGCTCATTGTCGGTAGGGTCAGCGTTGGCCGCAAAGTTAACACTGTAGGCGAGCAACTTACTGCTGGATGGGTCTTCTCTGTCCATGCGCACCAGCGTATGTCCGTACATGGATGACGGCGAATTGATATGGGAGGCTGGGAAAATCAACGTCAGGCGGTGAGCGTTTAATTCATCACGCCACTCATCAAACTCTGAACATGGCTGGTCAACAAAACCAACCTGCGGAAGTCTGTGTTTTAGCCAATGGTACCGCGCTGGAAAACGACACTGCGCAGACGCATTATCGGCCTGATCCGTTAACAAGAAGGCACTGAGATCGGCTACCAGCTCTTCGTGAGCATTGGTTTTACCCTTCTCAGCAAGAAAAAACTCTGGTGAATCATTCTGACTGATGAAACGAAACGTATACGGGTGTTGTCGATAATGAAGCAGATGCAGCCATTGCTGATGCGACGCCAAATCGCGAAGCTCATCAGCCGGAACAGCTTTGACTTGACTGGTATCAGAAGCAGCGAGAACAAATGAGGAGGAGAACATTGCCAACAAAGCGGCAATCAGAATCAGCTTTAACTGATGACCCACGGAAAATCCTTAACAAACAACACTGAGACGCAAAGAATGCGCCTCAGAGTATGACAGACTGATGTATCAGCCTACGTATTTCTGCAGAGCTTTGTCCTGAGACATTGCTTCAGTCAGAGAACGGAACGCATCACCAGCAGTCGCTTCGGTAGTAAACATGCTATCGAAGTTAGACTGAACAGTTGCGCGGAAAGCAGCAGTGTCCGCCGCTTCTACACCCATAACCTGAGCGAGCGCATCCAGAGTTTCACCCTGACCACGTGCACTGTCAGCAGCCAGCTGATCCATATTGTCGTTCATGAAAGCTTCAGCCGCTTTCAGTGGGCCATTTGCTGATTCACAACCCAGGGTGCCTGAAGTCATACCAAAAGTCTGGTTACCAGAAGTACCATTGGTGGTCGCAGCCAGCACGTGCTCGTACCATACGTTAGCATCTGGGAAGACAACCGCAGTACCCAGACCACAGCCCGCAGGACCGTTGTCAGCCATTGCGAAAGAAGACGCAGAAATCAGTGCTGCAGCAGCAATCAGTTTTTTCATGGATCATTTCCTTGTTCTGATCAAATTAGGTCGTTTTAATAACGACCCGTCTAACCTAGAACGCTTTTCCGCCGCTGTCTAGCATCATGACAAAAACTGGCCAAAAACACCTCCTTATGTCAGCCTTTGACTATCTAACCAGCAGATTGTTTATGTATCAGACAGACCACCCTCGCGATCCCGGTGTATTTACCGTCTCGGATCTGAACCGCCGCGCAAAACAAATGCTCGAAGTTTCCTTCGCATCTGTGCGCGTTGAAGGTGAAATTTCCAACCTCGCCCGCCCATCATCAGGCCATTGGTACTTCACCTTGAAAGACAGTGGCGCGCAGGTGCGTTGTGCCATGTTCCGCTCACGCGCTGGCATGGTTAAATTTCAACCAAAAGAAGGCGATAAAGTTGAAGTCCGCGCCAAGGTCAGCCTGTACGAAAACCGCGGTGACTATCAGCTGATTGTCGATGCAATGAAGCCTGCGGGTGAGGGCGCCCTGTTGCTCGCGTTCGAGCAACTCAAGCGCAAATTAACCGCAGAAGGTCTGTTCGCGGAAGAGCGAAAAAGACCATTGCCCGCAGTAAAACGCGTCGCGATTATTACCTCGCCAACCGGTGCGGCCATCCACGACATGCTGACGGTACTGAAGCGGCGCTGGCCCATGCTCGAAGTAGATCTCTACCCTGCTGCTGTTCAAGGAGAAGAAGCACCACAGCAATTAATCAACGCGCTGTATCGTGCGAACCGCGACAACATGGCCGACGCTATTATTATTGGCCGTGGCGGCGGTTCACTCGAAGATCTCTGGGCATTTAACAATGAGGTTCTGGCGCGCGAAATTGCCAACTCTCAATTGCCTGTTATCAGTGCTGTCGGTCACGAAGTCGATTTTACCATCGCAGATTTTGTCGCCGACATGCGGGCACCGACTCCCTCGGCAGCGGCTGAACTGATCAGCCCGGATGGTCAACAGATACTGCGCTACGTTAATGATCTTCAGCAACGATTGATCCGTAATCAACGAGAGCGTTTTATGCACGCACAGCGCTCTCTGACTCAACTGCAGTCACGATTGCGTGGCCCAAGACAAGCACTGCAATCCAGAGCCCAGCATCTTGATCAGCTGGAAATACGCCTGCAACGTGCGATGACGTCGCGCCTGAAAGAACCTCAACAACGCCTGCAACGACTCCAGACATCATTAGCGCATCTGCATCCACAGCGCGGACTTAATCAGAGTCAGCAATCGCTGAATCAGATACGCGGGCGCCTCGAGCGTGCGATGCAGCAACAACTGCAGAAAAAGAAAACGGAACTTGGTGCCGGTATGCGACTTCTTAACAGCGTCAGCCCGCTTGAAGTCCTGAGCCGCGGTTATTCTATTACCCGAAAAACCGATGGCACCGTAGTGCGAGATACGAAAGAACTGAAAGCCGGCGATGAAATAGAAACACTGATCCGCTCGGGCACACTCACCAGTACTGTGACTGGCGTTCAGAATGAAGCCCAAAAGCAAGAAGTGAAACAAGAAGCGAAAAGAAATGATGATTAAAAAGACAGGCCTTGTACTCGCACCTGTATTGCTCTCAGCATTCATTCTCAATGCGACTGCCAGCCAAACTATTGAGAAATCAGACAGCTCAGAATCAGCACTGCCGAATCATCCAATCGCTGGCGGTATCATCTCCATGCCGTTAGATAAAAACAGCAAAGTAACCTTGAACGACAAGCCCGTTCTGACAACAACAGTAGACGGCCAGCGTTATGCCGTTATTGGGGTTCCGCTAAAGGCAGAGGAGAGCCTGCAACTTAAAATTGATGGCAAAAAACAATCTCAGATTCTTGAAAACTTCGCGTACGAAGAACAGCACATCGAAATTAAGAATAAGCGCAAAGTTAATCCGCAGAAAAATGATATGGATCGCATTGGCCGCGAATACAATCAGATGACTCCGGTCTATAAAAGCTTCTCTGCAGAATTAACGCCCGACTGGAACCAGATGATCCTGCCAACTACAGGGCCCTACAGCAGCGCCTTTGGCTTAAAGCGTTTCTTTAATGGTCAGGCGCGCAACCCGCACAGCGGAATTGATATAGCCGCCCCCGAAGGCAAAGATATCGTTGCTCCCGCCGGTGGCACCGTTGTGTTGACGGGGGATTTTTTCTTTAACGGAAACAGCGTCTTTATCGACCATGGTCAGGGGCTTATCAGCATGATGTGCCATATGAGTCGTGTCGACGTAAAAGAAGGCGATGTAATCAAGCAAGGCGACTTACTGGGTGCCGTCGGTAAAACCGGCAGAGCCACCGGCCCCCACCTGCACTGGACGGTCAGCCTCAATAACGCACGCGTAAATCCTAAGCTACTGCTCAGACAAGATCAGCCTAAATGAACGAGGTACTGCCATGAAAAAAGCCCCCGGCACTTCAGGACTAATGCCTGTCAAAGGCAGTGGGTGTGGCATACGCCCAAACATTGAAGAAATGGAAGATTCTGAAGGCTTCGACTTCTCTGCAGCAAGTGAGCTGCTGCAGGAAGACAAACACGAAGATCAGGCCTCAGATGAGAAGGATGATTCTCAATCTGAGGTCCAAACAAAACTAGAGAATACACCGGAAGATGAAACTAAGGGATAACCTTATTTTCTTCCGAATCTTTTTCAGCCTCGGCCTGGGCTCGCGCCAGTTCAGCGTCACGCTTCAAGGTCAGCAGATCAATCTTAGCCTGAATTTCAGGCGTTGGTTCAGGGGCGATGTATTCCCCCGGCTCTCGGCCATGATACTTATCAATGGATTGCAGTAGCGAACTGAAACTGCGCACACGACCACCACGAACCAGAGCAATTCGCCCCAGCGCTTTGCAATGCAACTTGCCTTCCACCAGAAAACGATGCTCTGAATACAGGTACTTTCTGTCCCAATACAGAACCCGACTCTCGATATCTACCTTAGTGAACGGCTTAATTTCACGCACAAAGGTCACGGTCTGACTGGCGACGACCGTGCGCCAGCCATTGCTCATGATCAGTGGCAGTAAACCAATTTCTGCAAACCACTGAACCCGGCCCACATCAATGAAAGCCGGATACCGTGTGTTGGTCAGATGCAGGTTAAGATCCATATCCCAGGGCATCACCCGGAATTTATAGGTCGTCATGGCCAGAGGATCTTTATTGTCGTTCCACTTCTGGCGGAAGAAAATAAAGATAAAACGAAGCAGCATCATGATTTTTCTTCCGGCTCACGATAGCGAATCAGGCCTTCCTGAGCGACAGAAGCGACCAGCTCACCTTTCTGATTGAATACCTGACCCCGACAGAATCCGCGGCCGCCGCCTGCGTTCGGGCTATCAATGGCGTACAGCAGCCACTCATCCATACGGAACGGACGATGGAACCAGACGCTGTGATCAAGACTCGCCATCTGCATCCCCTTCTGCCCGTAAGAACGCGCGTGTGGATGCAACGACGTTGGCAATAGATTGAAGTCGGATGCATACGCCAGAAGCTTAGCGTGCAGATCAGTATCCTCTGGCAGCGAACCGTCGGCTTTCATCCAAAGATACTTCACTGGGTCTTTCTTGGTCGGCGCGAAAATATTCACCGGATCGAGCACTCGCATTTCGATCGGCTTATCGGCGGTATAGATATCGCGTACTTTCTCCGGGAAGTAGTCACGGAACATACGCGCCAGCTCAACCTGCGAAGGAATACCATCCGGTCCCTTCACTTCAGGCATCGCAGCCTGGTGCTCAAAGCCCTCTTCGGTCTGCTGGAATGAACAGATCATGGTCAGAATAGCGCGACCATTCTGAATCGCCTTCACCTGACGGGTGCAGAAGCTACGGCCATCACGCAGTCGATCAACCTCAAACTCAAGATGATCAGTCACCGTTCCGGCCAGCATGAAGTAAACATGGAACGAGTGCGCATGCCACTCGCCTTCAGGCAGCGTCTTGAGCGCAGAAGACAGGCTCTGAGCCATCACCTGGCCGCCGAACAAAGCCCGGAAACCTAAGTCCTGAGTCTCGCCACGAAAGGTGTTTTCCCCGATCCCTGTAGGTTCCAGCAGCTCTACTAACCCCTGTAACACGTCACTCATACACACCTCTCTATTCTCGTCAGACATTTACAACGAATAATTTATAGCAATTATTTACATCTATGATTGGAACAATACCCGATAGAAATACCCAATCATTGGCCGAAATGACATTATGCGCCACACTCGCACTCTTTGCGGGGCCGCGTATAATACCGGCCCTTACGCTTAAGCCCCGGTTATCTCATGTCAGAAATCTTTCCAGATCCTATCAATCCTGCGGAATACGATACCCAGCTTGCCGAGAAAAAGGCACGCCTGAACAGTCTGTTCGCAGAATTCGCACCGCCCGCTCTGGAAGTCCACGACAGCGCTGTGTCTCACTATCGCCTGCGCGCCGAATTCCGCCTCTGGCACGAGGGAGACCGTTGTTTCTACGCCATGTTCGAGCCAGGCAACCGCAAGAAAGCGTACGAAGTCCGTGAGTTCAATATAGCCTCTCCGCTCATTAACGAGCTGATGCACAAGCTGCTGGCTGAAATTCACACCAGTGAGCTGTTACGTCGGCGCTTGTTCCAGGTCGAGTTTCTGACCACCTTAAGCGGCGACGCCCTGATTACCCTCATCTACCACAAGAAGCTGGATGAAGCCTGGGAGAGCGAAGCGCGCGAACTGCAGGAACGTCTTGGCTTCCCGATCATTGGTCGCTCACGCAAGCAAAAGGTGGTGCTTGAACGCGATTACGTGACCGAAGTGCTCAAGGTCGATGGTAAAGAGTTCAGCTATCGCCAGATCGAAGGCGGCTTCACCCAACCCAATGGCGAAGTGAACCAGAAGATGCTCAGCTGGGCCCGCTCTGCCTCTGAAGGCATTGGTGGTGACCTCGTTGAGCTGTACTGCGGCAACGGCAACTTCTCGGTGGCGCTGGCTGAAAAGTTTGACCGCGTGCTTGCCACTGAGATTTCTAAAACCTCAGTGAATGCCGCTCAGGTAAACATTGCCGACAACAAAATCGACAACCTGATTATTGCGCGCCTATCGTCTGAAGAGTTTGTTCAGGCCTTAAGAGGCGAGCGCAAATTCACCCGCTTAGAAGGCGTTGACTTAACCAGCTACGACTTCCGTACCGTATTGGTTGACCCGCCTCGTGCTGGGCTGGACGACGAATCCGTGAAACAAACCGCCGGTTACGACAACATCATTTATATCAGTTGTAACCCGGACACTCTTCACGCGAACCTGACCGAACTCTGCAAAACCCACGACATCGTGCGTTTCGCCATGTTTGATCAGTTCCCGTATACACACCACATCGAAACGGGCGTCGTTCTTAAACGCAAGGCAACCGCGTGAGTACTTCATTTAAAGACATAAAAGGCATCGTCCCAGCGATGCAGGACAACCTGCAAACGCTGGGTTTCAACGACGCGACTGACATTCAGGCGCAGTCACTGCCTATCAGCATTGCAGGCAACGACGTACTGGCACAGGCAAAAACCGGCAGCGGTAAAACCGTAGCGTTCGGTATTCCGCTGTTGCAGAACCTGAACCCTAAGTTCTTTGGCATTCAGGGCTTGGTGCTCTGCCCCACTCGCGAACTGGCTACCCAGGTCGCCGATGAACTACGCAAACTAGCCCGCTTTACGCCCAACATTAAAATCGTAGTTATATCGGGCGGCGTCTCAATTGGGCCGCAAATCGGCTCGCTTGAGCGTGGCGCACACATTGTTGTCGGTACTCCGGGCCGCATTAAAGATCACCTGCGCAAGAAAACCATGTCGCTGGAGCATGTCAGTACACTCGTACTCGACGAAGCCGACCGCATGCTCGAAATGGGCTTTGCCGACGACATCCGCGACATTGCCTCGCATACTAAACACAACCGCCAGACGCTGCTGTTTTCGGCCACTTACCCAGACAACATCAAAGCGCTGAGCAAAGACCTGATGCACGAGCCTGAGACGATTAAAGTCGAGGCCGTTCATAAAACCGATCATATCCGCCAGCAGTTAATTGGCTGCGATAAATCAAGCCGCACCGATGCTCTGTTAGCCGCCATGCAGCACTTTGCCATCGAGCAGGCAGTAATTTTCTGCAACACCAAACAGACCGTAAATGAAGTCTCGCAGGCGCTGCGTCATGCCGGATATTTATCACTGGGTCTGCACGGTGACCTCGACCAGCGGGATCGTGATCAGACTTACATCCGCTTTAAACAAGGCAGTGCCCATTGCCTGGTCGCCACCGACGTGGCGGCACGCGGGCTGGATGTTGATGAGCTACAAGCCGTCATTAATTACGACCTGCCACACGACCCTGAAGTATATGTACACCGCATTGGCCGTACTGGTCGTGCCGGTAGCGAAGGCCTGGCACTGAGCCTCTTCACCGAGCGCGAGCAATACAAGCGCGAAGCGATTGAAGACCAGCTGAAACACAACATCCCGGCCATGCATCAGAGTGACCTGACAGATTCGCACGACACCGCTAAGCCGCCGTATGTGACCATCTGCTTTGCTGAAGGCCGCAAGAACAAACTGCGCCCGGGCGACATCGTTGGAGCGATAACCGCGAAAGGCAAGATACCGGGCACAGTGATTGGCAATATCACCGTACTGGATTTTGTCGCCTTCGCCGCCGTAGAGCGTGAGTATGCCAATGAGGCACTGCGCTTGTTAGAAAAGAGCCGGATTAAGGGGCGCCAGATCAAGGTCAGGCGCATCTGACACCTTACCTCGTTCGTTATTTTTCATTACTCTCTATAGATAATAAAAAACAACGGATGACGTATGCCGGGCTCAAACCTTATTATTCTGATCAATGCTGCACTCTTCGTAGCTCTGCAACTCTGGCTGCCATTTGAACCAGCCATCGTTGACGGCCTGAGCATCCTGATCTTTATCGCTGTGCTCTGGTTAACTGAAGCACTCGACGTCAGCATTACAGCCCTTTTAGTCCCCATACTCGCTGTTGCTTTCGGTGTGCTCGACACCACGAAGGCACTCGCCAGCTTCGCCAACCCGATTATTTTTATCTTCCTCGGTGGCTTTGCTCTCGCCTCAGCCCTGCATGCTCAGAAGATAGATACCGCCATTGCTAATAAAGTACTGACCCTGGCACGAGGTCGGTTTAACGTTGCCGTGTTTATGCTGTTTGCGGTATCCGCGGGCCTGTCGATGTGGATCAGTAACACAGCAACGACCGCCATGATGCTGCCATTGATACTTGGTGTCTTACATCAACTTAATGAAGAAGAGCAGCGCCCTACTTATATCTTCGTACTGCTTGGTGTCGCCTACTGCGCAAACATCGGAGGCATTGCCACCTTAGTAGGCAGCCCACCTAATGCTATCGCCGCGGCACAAAACAACATGACCTTCGCGAACTGGCTGAGCTTAGCCGGGCCGCTGTCGCTGATTCTGCTACCCGTCATGCTCGCGGTTCTTTTTATGGTTATACGCCCGAATCTGAATCACCACTTTTCCATCGGGCATGAACCACTGGAATGGACACAGCCGCGACTACTGACACTGGGCATATTTGGATTAACCGTACTCTTCTGGATATTCAGCTCACCGATTAACAAACTACTGGGTGGCTTACCTAAATTCGATACAGTGATCGCTATCAGTGCCATCGTGGCGCTGGGCCTCAGCCGCGTCGTTACCTGGAAGCAGATCGAGAAGACTACCGACTGGGGTGTGCTGATGTTGTTTGGCGGCGGTATCTGCCTAAGCGCCGTACTCAAAGCCACAGGCACCAGCGTTTTTCTGGCCGATCATATTGGTGGCTTCTTGCAGGGCGCGCCGTTAATTCTGGTGATTATGGCCATCGTGACCTTTGTGGTCTTCTTAACCGAGTTCGCCAGTAACACCGCCAGCGCCGCCTTACTGGTACCCGTATTTGCCGCCATTGCCGAAAGCCTGGGGATTCCAGCAGTAATCCTGAGCGCGTTAATCGCCGTGTCTGCGTCCTGCGCATTTATGCTCCCGGTTGCCACACCGCCGAATGCGATTGTGTATGGCAGTGGCTATGTGGCACAGAAAGATATGATGCGTGCGGGGTTCTGGATTAACCTGAGCTGTATCGCGGTGATCAGTGGGTATGCATGGGTGGTTTGGTGATGTCCTATGAGCGGACGCTTGGTTAGTTTGACTTTGGTGTCCGTTTTACCAGAACAAAGATCATGGTTCTCTATTAAGCCAAGCATAGTAACCACTTCGCGACACTCCCAGCCATTCACATGTTCGCTTAATGCCTAGCTCTCGTCCGAATTTCTCGATAAATCGATATCTTGCTGATGTTCCT
>NZ_DDKU01000166.1:0-6844 GCF_002339775.1 Thalassolituus sp. UBA2590 | reverse complement strand
ATTAACTACCCCAACCCTATCGCCATCAGCGACAAGTTGAGGCGTGACTGACTCAGTCTTTATTGAGGTTGACGCGGTAACGACCGACGCCTTCCCCTTTGATGATCCGGGAGAGAACATCAGGAAGTTCTTTCCGGCCGATCTCAGTGGTCATGCTTTCAAGGCTTTCCAGTTTCCAATCGCCTGCAGCCTTATCCAGTACCGCTTGCTTGTCCGCTCGTGGAATCTCAACCGAATCTACACCGAGAAGACTGACGCCACGCAGAATAAACGGGAACACACTCGCTTCAACCTTGACGCCAGCAATCATACCGCAAGTAGTCACAGCGCCCTCAGGCATCAGCTGCGGCAGTATGGCTGACACCATATCCCCACCGACGGTATCAACAGCCGCCTGATAAACAGGCTTCGCCATCGCTTTACCTTTCAGTGACAGCACGTCATCGCGGCTTACGATGCGTTTTGCACCAAGAGATTCAAGCCAGTCGTTTTTATCTGCTTTACCTGAAAGAGCAACAACACTGTAGCCGAGTTTAGACAGCAGAGAGACAGCCACAGAACCAACGCCGCCTGTCGCACCCGTAACCAATACAGGGCCGCGATCTGGCGAGATACCTGCGCGTTCAAGTTTTTGTACGCTCAGAGCCGCAGTAAAGCCAGCGGTACCCCACGCCATCGCCTCTGACGCTGAAATACCCTCAGGTTTCTTCAGCACCCATGCGGCAGGCACACGAATATGCTGGCCATAACCGCCGTTTGTATTCATGCCCAGATCGTAACCGAATACGACAACCTCGTCACCCTTCGAGAACGCGCTATCACTGCTTTCAAGAACAGTACCTGCGGCATCAATACCCGGTGTGTGCGGATAGGCTTTTGTGACGCCACGATTACCACTCGCTGAAAGTGCATCTTTGTAGTTCACCGAGGAGTAGGCAACCTCGATAAGGACGTCCCCCTCCGGCAAGTCAGCATCTTCCTGCTCAACCCACGAAGCCTCGAATTTCTTATCCGCTTCCTCTACCCGATATGCTAGAAAACTCATCGTATTACCCTTTTGTCTGCATCTGATTCTGAACGGCAGTCAGGACTCGCGTCACGGCACGCTCAAAGCCCGCCTGAGCGGCAAAGCCCATACGCTCCTGGAATGACCGACGGTACTCGTATGCGACCGTGTACACATCCGCGCGTTCACATGCTGAGACGAGATAATCGTCACTTGTTCCCACCTCGTCTATCAGCTTTTGGTCGAGTGCCTGCTGGCCATACCAGATGTCACCCGTAGCAACCGCATCAATGTCAACACGAGGGCGGAACTGTTTCACATGCTGCTTGAAAAGAACGTGAGTATCGTTCAGATCAGACTGAAATTTCTCTCGCGCTTTATCAGTATTTTCACCGAACATGGTTACTGTGCGCTTATATTCACCCGCAGTGAACATTTCGAAATCTACATCGTTCTTTTTGAGAAGCTTATTGAAGTTCGGGAGCTGGGCCACAACGCCAATAGAACCAACAATTGCAAACGGAGCAGCAACCACCCGGTCTGCAAGGCAGGCCATCATGTAGCCACCGCTTGCGGCGACTTTATCGATGCATACAGTGAGCTGGATACCTTTGTCACGGATGCGCTTTAATTGCGATGCGGCAAGGCCGTAGGAGTGCACCATACCACCGCCGCTTTCGAGGCGGATAACGACTTCGTCGTCCTTAGTGGCCATGGTCAGGATGGCCGTAATTTCACGGCGCATAAGATCAACATCAGATGCTTTGATGTCACCATCAAAATCGATGACGTACACACGTTTTGTTTCTTTGGAAGCATCCGCCCCAGCAGAGGCTGCTTTCTTCTCTGCCTTCTGTTTCGCCTTGTCTTCTTTCTTCCGGTCTTTTTCCAGCTGTTTCAGAGTAGCTTCTGTATTGATCTCATTTTCGAGCTGCTCTTTGTAATCTTCCAGCTGCTCGTTCAGCTTACGAATTTTCAGTTCACCCTCGGAGCCCGACTTTTTCTGTCGGCTACCTAGTGCGATCATTCCACCGACGACCACCAGAATGGCCACGACGAGTGTAACTGTCTTCAAGAGAAAGCTGCCGTAATCTGCAATAAACTCCACTCAGATATCCTTCAATCCTGTATTTGGGAAGAGCCAGCATAACGAAAACCGGGCGTGCCGCAAGCTCTGTCAGGTAAGAGAAGTAACCGCAGTCTGAAATTCAAACAATCGTTCGAATTTCGTTGACACCCTCCAGAGGGCCACTTAGAGTGTCGACAGGCCTGAACAGGCACGAATCAACGGCAGTACTTCCGCCGCCGTAGAACAACACGTAAGTAACCGAAGGATATTGATATGTCATCTGCTGCTGAATTCATCAATGAAATGAACGCTAAATTCAACCCAGCTGCCGCTGAAGGCCTGGATCTGGTTTTCCAGTTCAACATCGAAGACGCGGACAACTACCACCTGATCGTTAAAGACGGCGCCTGCGAAGTTGTTCAGGGTGAAGCGGGTGATCCAAACGTAACTCTGATCATGAACAGCGAGACCCTGCAGGGTATCGTTAATGGTGATCTGGACGGCATGATGGCATTCATGTCTGGTCAGCTGAAAGTCGAAGGCGACATGATGCTGGCGACTAAGCTGGGTGAACTGTTCCCTGCTTAATATCGACAGATACGATAAAAGCGGCCGATGGCCGCTTTTTTTGTACTTGTGTTTTACCACTGCCCGGCGATGGCGCTCTCCGCAACGTCATTCACCGGCCGAGCGACCAGTCCTTTCGTGGTCCGGACAACACTGAACACAGCACCATTCTCCATAGGCATATAGACTGCGCTGCCAAAATCTGCATCCAGCCACAGATCGTAGTTGCGTAACCAGCTCCAGACATCAAAGCCTTCGGAACCACCAAACCCATAAACCGTTCTAGGTGCACTACGTTCCTGCTCAAGACTCAGATAACGCCCTGACAAGCGATCAAACCGATACAAAGGTTCCTTGCCCAATGCCAGTAATGGGCCAGTCCATACCAGCATACGTACATCGAGCTGCCATTGATCGCCTTTTACAACGAAGCGCTCTTCTTCGCCTTCAGAGTCAACCAATGTCAGATCAAATACCTGTGGCTCGATTTCATAAATGCTTACCGACGCCAGAGGCCGTTCCTGAATGGCGGATCGATAGCTGGCCAGATCCCACACGACCAACCCTAACCAGATAGCCCCAGCAATAAGGATCATTCCTGTAGTGCCTCGGAGCCACTGCCTGAACCAGCCTTTGCCGGCCCAGAGAAAGAGTGCCACAACGACCGCAATTAGAATTGCGCCACTGCTGATTAGTGTAAGACTAGTTTGCAACATGACCGGCTCTCAACTGCACCATACTCTCTTCAGCCATGCGTAATGCATCACTGCCGCCAGAGGCTGGAGAATCATACGTGTCCAGATAGTACTCAACTGCAGTTACTGCGTCAGCAAAGGCATCCATATCCTGAGACGAAGGTGCCACTCTTGAGTCCATCACCTGATGCTCGACGAACTCCTCAAGCTCGAGCAACATCGCGCGGAGATCGGCCTTACCCAGAAAAATAACTGCACCACTTACGTCCCGCAGGCTCTTGCCTACATTCTTCACGTGCAGTTTATCTCCGCTATCAACATAGGAAGCCACGGCTCTTTTCACCATCACTAGCGCTGTCACCGACTCAGAGACCACAGCGATATTCGCCTCTTTAAGCGTGACGGGATCAATAACCTGAGAACCTTTCAGGCTGTTAGACTGAACAATTGCCTGAACATCCTGTTCGATACGGATAATGTCGTCAGCCAGCCCTTCAATATCCGCCTGTCCCGACCGTATCTGACGGATTACTCCGTCAGCGAGCTCGGCCGTCGGATTCATATCGACCATGATCAGGGTATCTGAGATACGCTCCAGCCGCTCGATCAACTCAGAGTCTTCGACAGCAAGTTCGGGGTTGCGCTGACTGCGATCAATGATGTCTTTTAATGCTTCAATTTCGTCCTGCAGAGCGCGTGCGAAGGACACCAGCGCAGACTGGTCCGGACCACTAAGATCGTTACGGGTGACCCTCAACTCCCGTTCGCGAACATGATCCGCCAACTGGAAACTGCTGTGCAGCAGTTTCAGACGGTCAGACTCAGGCTGAGCCAACGCAACCAGGTACAGGAACTCTTTCAGCAAAGCGTCAGATGGCTGCTCGTTGAATGCTGCACCTTCAGTTGCCTGAAGTTTACGGACCTGACGATCCAACTGACCAACCAGAGAGATACGCTGTGGTGTGACGTCGAATTCATCCTGCTGCAAAGCATCCAGCGCTCCAGAAACAACTTCCCAGAATATCCAGCTGTGAGATCCTCTGGCCGCCACCTCAAGACGTTCAACAGCCCTGACGAGCACCTGTAAGGGGCCACGTTTGCCGGAGCCACGAATTAGTCCCAGCAAGCCCAGTTGAAGCATCTGGCGCACACGACGATACGCAACGGCACGATTCTCCGACGCTTTTGGCTGGTCCAGCTTCGGGCGCAGGTTATTCAGAAAGAAATACCCTTCAGGCAAGCCTTTTTCTGCTCGCTCACGCCTCACGAGATTGATGGTAGGTATCAACAGCGATGGAGCAACATCCTGACCTGTAATCACAAATTCTATGTATCGTTTCAGGTACACCACAGCCTGAGTGGACGCATCAAGAAGGCCTTCACTGACACCTGAATTGAGTGATCGGCGGATGGTTTCGGTAAGCTCCTCACACAAGCGCTCACCCGCACGGAAGTCGAGCATCTTAAAAGTGCCGCGAAGCTGACGAATTTCTTCCAGAAAAGTACGGATGGTCTCTTCACTGTCATCGGTACTGTAGGTATCCAGCTGAACCGCCGCATGGTCCAGCGCGTTTTCAATCTCTTTGCGCACCACGTGTAACGACGATGCAAACTGATTTGAAACTTCTGCGCTAGGTAAATCTGCCATTTTTATTATCTTCCTGTCCGGCCAATAACGCCGCCGGGTTGTTTATCACTGAATAGTCGCTCTGGCGGATTCTACCGGAGTGATGGGTGTTTTCATCAACTGGTGGACAGACGCACCGATATCCCGTAGAAACGGCATAGTTCAACATAACCTGCCTGGTTGATAAATCCGTGCTCGCCTTCGCAGTTTCGCTATTCAGTTTTTTATTATTAAGAGCGACGCCACAGCGCCCCTTCACTTTTCTTATCTATCAAGTCCAGAAACGCTTCGTGTGCTGCGGTTTCTTCGTTGGTCGCCCTGACGACCTTCAGTGCTGCCGCATCGACATGGATGTCTCCCAGGTCCAGCTCAACGACCTCCGAATCTGACTCGTCTTCCCCAAGAGCGAGATCAGTCTGGCCACCTGTCATCATCAGATAAACATCAGCCAGAATTTCAGCATCGAGCAATGCGCCGTGAAGCTCACGATGCGAGTTGTCTATGCCATACCGCTTACACAGTGCATCAAGACTCGCCCGGGCACCCGGGTGCATCTGACGAGCCATCACGAGGGTATCGAGGATGCCACAGAAATCCCGGGTTGGCGTCATATTCAGGCGCGAGAATTCCGCATCCATCATACCGACGTCGAACGGCGCGTTGTGAATAACAAGCTGAGCGCCATCGATAAAAGAGCGGAAATCGTCAACGACCTGACCGAAAACGGGCGCGCCCTGCTCAATCAGCCATTCGTTGGTGATGCCGTGAACCTCTGCAGCCTCTTCATCAATAGGCCGCTCAGGATTGATGTAAACGTGATAATGCCGTCCGGTCAGCTTGCGTTTAATGACCTCAACACAGCCGATTTCGATGATTCTGTGACCATCGCCAATACCGGTGGTTTCCGTATCAAGTACTACCTGTCTCATTTAACTGCCTCTGCTGCGCCACGATTTGCCAGTTGATCGGCGCGTTCATTGCCATCATGGCCGGCATGCCCTTTTACCCAGTGCCATTCAACACTATGGTCTTTCATTGCGTTTTCTAGTTCTGTCCAAAGATCAACGTTTTTGACGGGTTTTTTGGCAGCAGTTTGCCAACCGTTTCGTTTCCACTTGACGATCCACTCTGTGATCCCGTTCTTTACATAGGTGCTATCGGTATGGATGCGGGCTCGCATTGGCCTCTTGAGTGCGTGTAGCGCTTCAATCGCGGCAGAGAGTTCCATACGGTTATTTGTCGTTTCGGCGGCACCGCCAGAGAGCGATTTCTCGGTTTCGCCATAACGTAGAAGCGCCCCCCATCCACCCGGACCAGGGTTTCCNNCCCTTTTACCCAGTGCCATTCAACCTCATGGCGCGAGCACTCCTTATCAAGAGCTTGCCACAAATCTTTATTTTTCACAGGTTGTTTTGAGGCCGTCTTCCAACCGTTTTTCTTCCAACCAGCTAACCACTGATTAATGCCTTGTTTTACGTATTTTGAGTCTGTCGTCAGGATAACCTGACAAGGACGGGTCAGGGCTTTAAGCCCCTCGATTGCGGCCATCAGCTCCATACGATTGTTCGTCGTATTGTCTTCACCGCCCCATAGTTCTTTCTCATTTGTGCCGTACTTTAACAATGCGCCCCAACCTCCCGGGCCTGGGTTACCCTTGCACGCACCATCGGTGAACAGCTCTACTTTCATGTCTTACAGTGATCCTTTGGTTCTGGATACAGGCTTTCTGGTCGCAGGAATCGCGAAGCCCAGTTTTGGTTCGCGCCGCACTTTACGCCCTGAACGAATCGTTGTCATGCCTGCAACGGTTTTACGTGCGACCAGAAGATATATATTTCCAGCCACCACCCGGTTGCCTGCCAGAACACGATCAACCCGGC
>NZ_DDKU01000005.1:3558-10778 GCF_002339775.1 Thalassolituus sp. UBA2590 | reverse complement strand
CTGTTCTGGCCATTTGCAAAGCAGCGAACCTTGATGAAGCACTAACCATTGCCAATGATACCGAGTATGGTCTTGGTTCCAGCATCTGGACTGGCAGTGAGACCAGCGCTCAGAGGGCCGCTCGTGAATTAAACGCAGGCCAGGTAGCCATCAATGGGATCGTCAAAACCGATCCTCGACTTCCTAGTGGAGGTATAGGTAAATCCGGTTACGGACGCGAACTCGGGCCACACGGTATTCGGGAGTTCGTGAATATCAAACAGATCTGGGCGGCCTGACGGCTGCTCGCGCCTGATTCAGATCTGTGGCATCACTGTGTTTTTTTCCACTACTGCTGAGCAAACGTTTATGGCATGGATGCCGTAACTGAGCCTAGAGGGATGTATTTACGGCGAGTTGTGAAGCAGTGATGGGAAACAAGTTATAAATCACATTGTAGACAGATCACTGGATTGCATCCCGTGACACGACACAAGTACTTCCCTGTAGTCTCGAATGCAGCATCCCTGCTGCATACGGTCACGAGACGCCTTCCAGAGATCTCTGGTACACCGCGACATCCACGCAGGAGTATCTTATTTTCCATTTCTGCTGAGCAACCGTTTATGGCATGGATGCCATAACCGAGCCTACATGGATGTGTTCACGGCGAGTTGCGAAGCAGTGACGGAAAACAGTTGTCATGCGACAACCGTCAGGTCAGCACTGCCACGCCCATTCTTACGGGCACTGTCGGCTACCTCGTCGAGGAAGTCCTGACCCCAGTGAGCAATATCGTAGTAACTGACAACGTCATAGGCTTCATTCATGCGTGCCGCCGCATCGTCTGGATGCATCGATAATGCAAAGTAGCAGGTATCTGCCATTTCCGCCGGATCATGCGGGTTACACAATACCGCACCTTTAACTTCGGCAGCGGCACCGGCAAATTCAGACAGCACCAACACGCCCTTGCCTTCAGTTTTACCCTGGGTCGCCACATATTCTTTCGCGACCAGATTCAGACCATCACGAAGTGGCGTAATCCACATTACATCGGCCATTGCGTAGTAGGCCACCAGCTCTTCGAACGGAACAGCACGGAAGAAGAACTGAACGGGCGTCCAACCGACATGCGCATAGCGGCCATTAATTCGACCCACTGCCTGTTCAATTTCATTCTGCAACTCGTTATACACCGTCATTTCTTTCGCTGCCGGAACGCAAACGGTCACCAGAGTCACTTTACCGTGAAGCTCAGGGTGATCTTCGAGTAAGCGCTCAAACGCTTCAAGCTTGGCCGGTATACCCTTGGTGTAATCCAGGCGCTCGACAGAGAGAACCAATTTAATTCCGTGCAATTCTTCACGCAGTTCTTTCATGCGGTTCTGAATTTCAGGTTTTTCTAGAGCGCTATCAACGCGTTTCAGATCCAATCCAACGGGATGAGCGCCCAGACGAATCGTACGATCATTGACTTTAATTTCTGTGGTCATTTCATCCAGCCCCACAGCACAACCATAAGTCAGGAAGCGCGGTGCGCAGCCTGATTTTTCCGACACTTCAAACGGCATGACACCTTTTGCCACATCGATAAAGTTTTCTGACTGACGTGGAATGTGGAAGCCAATGTAATCGCACTGCAACAGACTGCCGACAATTTCCTTTCTCCATGGCAGCACGTTAAATACGTCAGCCGATGGGAAATATGTATGGTGGAAAAAGGCGATATTTAAATCCGGGCGAATTTCGCGCAGATACGCTGGTACCATCCAGAGGTTGTAATCATGCAGCCAGACAGTAGCCCCTTCTGCAGCTTCTTTTGCCGTCTGCTCAGCGAACTTACGGTTCACTTCACAGAACACATTCCAGTGATCTTCAACGAAGCTCGCACGCTCCCAGAAGGTATGCAGGGTTGGCCAGAAAGCTTCTTTCGAAAAGCGCTTATAAAAAATATCGACTTCTTCTTTCGTCAATGCAACACGCGCCGCTACCAGGTTGGGATATTGCTCTTTATCGACTTCAGTATGAACTTCAAACTCTTTCAAAGACGGGTCAGTAATAGACCAGGCGACCCAGGCGCCTTTTCGACCGTCTTTAAAGAAACTGGCAAGCGTCGGGATAATACCATTCGGTGAACGGTGATTACGGCGTTTCATTTCGCCGTCTTCGATATATTCTTCGTAGGGCAGGCGGTGGTAAACAATCACCAGATCTGAGGCACCTGGCTCTATGTCATCGCGCCCTTCGGCATCAATTCCCTCAACACCTAAGAAGCCAAAATGACTGATCGCCTCAAGGATACCGCCAGCCCCCGGTGCAGAGGCATGATAAACACGCGCACGGCCTTCGGTTGCTTCTGTCAGACCTTTCTCAGACTCGCCGACACATACACCAATGAAATCGTATTCATACATCGACAGATCATTCAGGGTATCACCTGCGACCATGACATCGGCTTTATCCAGCTTCAGGTGCTCGACCAGTGCCGTCAGCGTCGAGCCTTTATTCACATTGCGCGGTAAAAAGTCGAGATACAAATCTGCGGAATAAAGCACATCGCAATTCAGTGATTCGCCGATTTTCTCCAGTTCTTCTCGATGCTTTTCCATTACATCTGGCGCGACAAAATAAGAGCAACGACGTTCTTGAGGTACATCCTGACGCACCAGACCTTCAATATGCTCAACGGCCGCATGAATGGTGTATTCGCCCGGCCACTTATCATCAATGCGGCCCTGAACTTCCACCACCGGATGAAGGTTCTCGCCATCAACGACGGTACAGCCCACGTCACAGATAATGTATTCCGGTTGTGGAATGGTCGGGTCTGCCAACAATGGCATCACCGATTCCAGCCCCCGGCCAGTCACAAAAATAAGGTCAATATCGGGATGCGCAGCAATCAGTTGATAAAGCTGCTGACGTTGCTCCTGCGAGCCACCAAGAAAGGTTCCATCAAGATCTGTTGCAAGTAGCATAATTATCTCCGCTGTCCGCACCGCTCTCATTTCAATCAGCGATGATCTGCCGACTGCAGTGCGGGTTAATTAATAACCAGTATGCGACCGCGATTGTGAGATGCTCCGGAGTACCGCCGGGTCAGGGCGA
The DNA here is from genome assembly GCF_002339775.1 of Thalassolituus sp. UBA2590. Taxonomy (NCBI): domain Bacteria; kingdom Pseudomonadati; phylum Pseudomonadota; class Gammaproteobacteria; order Oceanospirillales; family Oceanospirillaceae; genus Thalassolituus; species Thalassolituus sp. UBA2590. Next base: position 7,688 of record NZ_DDKU01000005.1, on the reverse strand, counting down.
CTGGTATCACCGGGCGATTGTAGAAGTACAATCAGTAACAGCCGGAGCTTTTCAGCTTTGAGCTGCCTGAGACGGAGGTGGTTCCCTATCCTCCTCATGAATGTCTGATTCCTCACTTGTTCCCTGTGTTACATCTGGAGTCAGATCTGGCGATTGCTCACTGTCATCCGGATGCATTTCCAGAGCAGTAGGCGTCGTTCTTACCATAGGTACGAACTGAGCTGGTTCGCCTGTCGTCTCGTCCTTCTGTCGTTGATGCATTTTCCATACCGCCACCAGGAACAGAGTGCCCTGAACTGCGGCAAAGTACACAGGCAGTGCACTTGCGCCGGCCATGGACATCAATTGCCCACTCAGTGCTGGTCCAATAGCTGCACCAATACCGTGCACCAAGAGTAACGCACTGCCCCCCGGAAGAATGTCCCCGCTTTCCAGATGGTCAATCAAATGAGCAACGGCCACGGGGTACACTGCAAAAGCCAACCCGCCGTACAAAGCGATAGCGCCATAAAGAAATTCCACCGAGGCAAACGACGCCGGGATAATCAGCAACGCAGACACAGCAGCTACGCCAACAATCCCCGCCAGTACACGGCGACGATCAAACCTGTCGGACAGGCGCCCCACCGGATATTGCAGTAGAGCACCACCGATGATGCCCGCTGTAACGAAGGTCGCTACCTCTGACGTGGGCAACCCAATCCGTGAGGCATAGAGCGCACTCATCCCCCAGAATGCCCCCATCGCCAGCCCCGAGAGAAACGCGGCACTGATCGCCAGAGGTGCAATGCGCCAAAGAAAACGTATGCCCAGGCGTTTAACCTGCTGGACTTCTGGAGGGCCAAAGCGTGTACCTGTGACAGGCACCAGAGACAGCGTCACCAATACCGATGCCAGTGCGAAAAGCAGATAACTGGACGCCGGCGCCAGCGACATAAACTGCTGAGAAACAGCTAATGCCCCGAGGTTCACCACCATATAGACGGCAAACACCTGTCCGCGGTTCTGCGGCGGTGTGGTTGCATTCAGCCAGCTCTCAATCACAGTGTAGAGAATCACTAGCGCTGTTCCGGTCAGGATTCTCAGCCCACCCCAGGCCCAGGGTGTGGCAAACGCATCATGGAGAAGTACAGATACAGAACCCACGGCTGCACACATCGCAAAGGTACGGATATGCCCCACTCGCCGGATCAGTGGCAGCGCGAGAAAGGTGCCCACAAAAAAGCCGACGAAGTAACCCGACATGATCAAACCCATGGCCTGATCACTGAAGGATTCTTCGCTGCCCCGCACTGCCAGCAAGGTGTTGAGCAGGCCGCTGCCGAGAAGCAACAGGCTTACTCCAGCCAGCAATGAAAGAACCGGTCGGAGTTGTTTAAGCATGCGATACCTTAACGAATAATTTCTGATCCAGAGAGATCAGCAGGTGACAGACACTTCTTCCAGTGTCTCCGTATCAAGATAGCTTAATACTGCAGTATTAAAGTTAAGATCTACAAAAACCTCACAGTAGTATTCACCGTGACGCCACGCCATATGAACGCTGCTGTCATTACTTGAATGCAGCTCAAATCGGCCATCAAATGCCGGATAGTTAGAGCGGAATTCCATCAGCTTCAGTAAGCGTTTAACGACCGGGCTGGTGAGTGATTCTTTCGCTTCTTCGAGACTGTAATAATGACGATTAATATCACGTAGCTCGCCAGTTTCTTCCATCAGCTCTTCATCATTAACACCGGCCAGCAAGCCAACGTAGTAGACCTGGGGAATACCCGGCGTAAAGAACTGAATCGCCCGCGCTGCAATGTAGGCGTCGTCGTTCTGCATCAGTGCGTCATAGAAAGTACAGGTAATCTGGTAAATCGCCCCAACACTGTGAATATTCGCGGCTGACTTACGCATAATCGGATCGGCACTGCGCTGCTGCAGGTTATCGATCAAAGCAGCAATTTTCTCTTCCGGCAGCACACCTTCAACATCCGGAATACAGATACCATCGTGGGTATCCAGCACGGTCACCATATTGCGCGGACACATACGTAGCCAGTGCTTGAGATAGACGCTGTTGGCATCAAGCAGCGAGAAGAGCACCAGAGGAGGCAGAGCAAAGCCGTAAGGATGCATATCGCGGCGACTGATAGCGTATTGATAGCTGCTGTGGTCATGAACTTCGGGTAAACAGCGCGCTCCGTGTTTCTGCGCAACGGAGTTCACCCAATCGAGATTACGGTAAACATCAGGCTCTACCAGAAAGCAGGTACTACCCACGCGTTTAGTCGTGTAGCCAAAGGCATCGAGACGAAAGAGTTTTACACCTTTTGAAGCGAGAAAACCGATGTAATCTTCCATCAGTTCATAAGTAGCATCCGCCTCATAATTAAGATCGATCTGTTGCTCGGTGAAAGTACACCAGACACGCTCTGTTGAGCCGTCCGCAAAGGTGACCTCACGGAAGGGTTCTTTCTCTTTGCGAATATGAATTTTCGCCATGTCATCCGGTGAAAATTCGCCCATTTTATCGACGCGGACAAATAGCTCAGAGTACTTCGACTCGTCTTTCTTCTGCAGAAAGTCTTTAAATTCTTCCGATTCGTCAGAGATGTGATTCACTGTCAGGTCTGCGCAGATATCGAACTGTGCTGCGATCCGCTCAATGTCTGCCCAGCCGCCATACGCCGGATCAACCTCTTTGTGCGTTAACGGTGAAAAGCCAGCATCGGCATTCGACGGGTAAAACGGCAGTATGTGGACGCCACCCACCGCAGTGCTCAGGTATTGCTCCATGAAGCCCGCGAGGTCTTTCAGGTCTTTACCTATGCGGTCTGGATAGGCAATTAGTTGTACGGCATTTTTCAACGACATAGTGTCCTCCTCTCATTTCACCCTAACGCATGACACAGAGTATTCACCCCTCTATGGCCGATTACGCCCGACGTTCTGGTCATTCTTAAGATGGGGGGAGCTGATCAAGGTTCCTTACACTCTCCAACGCATGACAATGGGTGCGGAAACCCGCCTCAGAAGCGTGCCTCAGGGCCACTCGTCAAAGCCTGACAAAGTCTCTATCCAATTGACCCGTATAGGGTTTTCGGGTATTTTCGCGAGCGAATGAAAAGACATATGTTATGTAGAGCCAGTGCAGACACGATACTGGCCCAGGCCTGATTTTCAGGTCTATTCTCTTCATACAGACGAGCAGGTTCAGACGGATATCCCGTTCTGTATCGGATCAGAAGCTGGCTTAAAAGGACACCCCTTGCTCCCGGTCTTCTGCCTGCATTGAAAGAGTATCTGAATTAAAGGCGATTCCCGAATGACGACAGAAAAGGTCGACGTACTGCTGGTTGGCGGCGGTGCAATGAGCGCAACCCTGGGCACACTGCTACGCAGACTGGACCCATCCCTTCAAATTACCCTGGTTGAACGCCTCGACCACGTAGCACACGAAAGTACAGACGGCTGGAACAACGCTGGCACCGGACACGCTGGGTACTGTGAACTCAACTACACGCCACAAACCGCCGATGGCGATGTCGAAATCGACCGGGCACTGTCGATCAACGCAAACTTTGAAATTTCACTTCAGCTCTGGAGCTATCTGGTACGCGAAGGCGGCCTGCCCGAGCCAAAGAACTTTATCAATACAACGCCACACCTCAGCTTTGTCTGGGGAGAGGACAACGTTGAGTTCCTGCGTCGCCGTCATGAGAAGCTGAGCGCTCACCATCTGTTCAAAGAGATGGAGTACTCCGAAGATCCAGCTGTACTGGAACAATGGATGCCGCTCGTTATGAAGGATCGCGATCCTTCGGAAAAAGTTGCAGCGACCCGCATTGCTCACGGCACGGATGTCGACTTCGGTTCACTGGCCCGTAACATGGTCAAGAACCTCCAGAACGACGACAACTTCACTCTTTGCCTGAATCATGAAGTCAACGATTTTGACCATTCTAAAGACGGAAGCTGGCACGTTCGCGTGAAAGACCGCAAGTCAGGCAAATCGAAAACCATTCAGGCTAACTTCGTCTTCCTCGGCGCCGGTGGTGGTGCTCTGCCACTCCTGCAGGCTTCAGGTATCGACGAGGCTGATGGCTATGGTGGTTTCCCAGTATCGGGGCAGTGGCTGGTCT
>NZ_DDKU01000005.1:0-3258 GCF_002339775.1 Thalassolituus sp. UBA2590 | reverse complement strand
AGTATCGGGGCAGTGGCTGGTCTGCAAAGACCCTGAGATCGTTGCTCAGCACAGCGCTAAGGTGTACGGCAAGGCTGCGATTGGTGCGCCGCCAATGTCAGTACCTCACCTGGATACACGCATTATCAACGGTGAACCGGCCCTGCTGTTTGGCCCATTCGCCGGCTTCACAATGAAGTTCCTGAAGTCTGGCTCTAAGTTTGACCTGCTTAAATCTGTCAGCGTCAGCAACCTGATGCCTATGATGGATGTAGGTTTTAACAATATGGACCTGACCAAGTATCTGATCAGCGAAGTTCGCCAGTCACATAAAGAGCGCGTTGGTACTCTGCGCGGTTACTACCCAGCTTGCAAAGCCGGCGACTGGACACTGGCCCGTGCCGGTCAACGCGTTCAGATCATCAAGAAAGACGCCAGCGGTCGCGGTAAACTTGAGTTCGGTACCGAACTCGTTGCAGCCAAAGACGGCTCGCTGGCCGCTCTTCTTGGCGCATCTCCGGGCGCATCCGTCGCAGTACAGGCGATGATCGAAGTGCTGGAGCGTTGCTTCCCTGAGAAGATGGCATCAGGCTGGGATAAGCGTCTGAAGGAAATGATTCCTTCTTACGGCGAGTCTCTTAAAAACGATGCAGAACTCCTCGGTCGTATCCGATCGGAAGTACTAAGCACTCTGAAGATCGGCGACTAAGCACCCCGTAACTGAAAAAGCCAGGCGCCTGCCTGGCTTTTTTGTTTCCGCCACCCCGTCGAAATAACTGATCGGTTCTGATATAGGTCTACGCCCTTACTCGCCTTCTTTCGCGGCACGCAGGGACTCTTCAACGTCACGCTCGGCGTCCTTTCGGGATACCGCTCTGGTCTCCTGCTTGATCACACCACCAAACTGCAATACAAGAAAGTTAATCAGCGACAGTGTAATCGCAATTTCGTAATAGCTGTACGCCACGGATACGCCAATCGCTCCAGTGTTCCAGATACTCGCAGCCGTTGCTGTGCCTGAAACATTACTGCCATTCTTCAGTATTGCACCACCACCAATAAAACCTATCCCTGTAATCAGCCCGTACATGACCCGCGCCTCAGCATCGGAACCGCTGTAAACCTGCATCGCCAGCAACATATACCCACAGGACGCCACAGACACCAGAGGAAACGTGCGCAGGCCAACACCTTTGCTTCTGAGTTCACGGTTTACAGCGACCGGTACGGCCAGTAAGAAGGCAATCCCAAGGTGCACAAAGTGATTTAACATTTGTGTCCATTCAAGCTCTGTCATGTAACTACTCCATTAATCTCTCACCATTGAGAGCGCAAAGCACACTACGAGGTTCCTCTGAGTAGCTACTGGACCGTACTGAGTACAAACAACAGGCAAAAAAAACGGCACCTTAAAAGGTGCCGTTTTTTAAACTGCAGGGTTGTGAGTCTTATCCGAAGAACGAGATCATCACACCTGCCGCAACTGCTGAACCGATAACACCCGCAACGTTCGGGCCCATCGCATGCATCAGCAGGAAGTTCTGGCCATTGGCTTCCAGACCCACTTTGTTCGACACTCGTGCCGCCATAGGTACAGCAGAAACACCTGCAGAACCGATGAGTGGGTTGATTGGATCTTTGGACAAAGCATTCATGATCTTAGCCATCAGAACACCTGCCGCAGTACCTACCATGAACGCAACCAGACCCAGAACGATAATCGCCAGAGTGCTGCCATTCAGGAAGGCGTCAGAGCTCATTTTGTAGCCTACTGACAGACCCAGGAAGATGGTCACGATGTTGATCAGTGCGTTCTGTGCGGTATCGCTCAGACGCTCAACAACACCAGATTCTTTCATCAGGTTACCGAAGCAGAACATCCCCAGCAGCGGTGCTGCTGAAGGCAGCAACAGTGCAACCAGAATCAGTACCGCGATCGGGAAGACGATTTTCTCGCCTTTTGTCACCGTACGCAGCTGTTCCATCTGGATCTTACGCTCAGCTTCTGTGGTCAGAGCCTTCATAATCGGAGGCTGAATCAGAGGAACCAGCGCCATGTATGAGTACGCAGCAACCGCAATCGCACCGAGCAGCTCAGGAGCCAGCTTAGATGCAATAAAGATCGAGGTTGGGCCATCTGCACCACCGATAATACCGATCGCAGCGGCCTGCTGAACGGTAAAGTCCATCAGACCAGCGTCGGTCAGGAGCACCGCCCCAGCAACGGTACCAAAGATACCAAACTGAGCAGCAGCACCGAGCAGCAGTGTTTTCGGGTTAGCCAGAAGCGGACCAAAGTCAGTCATTGCGCCAACACCCATGAAAATCAACAGAGGCGCAACGCCGCTGGCGATTGTCACACTGTAGAAGGTGTAGAGCATACCATTTTCAAAACCAGCTTCTTTACCCAACAGGAGCGCCTTCTTGTACAGCGCTGATTCTGCGCTGTGATACGCATCCAGTATATTGTGCACAGTCGCATCAGCCGCCAGACCGAACAGGTCGCGGAACTGAGCAAGCAATGCAGGATCAGCAGAACGGATTGCACCTTCAGCCGCAGACCAACCCAGGCCAGCACTCGGGATGTTTACCATCAGAGTACCAACTGCGATTGGCAGCAGCAGAAGCGGTTCAAAACCTTTCTTGATGGCCAGGTACAGCATACCGAAGCCAACCAGCATCATGAACGCCTGACCACCCTCAATGTGGGCGATACCAGTGTCATTCCAGAGGCGGAGTAAACTTTCCATCAGTCAGCTCCCATTAACCCAGTGTGTAGAGGGTGTCACCCACTTTCACAGCAGCACCTTCGGTGGCTGTCACACTGCCGACGGTACCCGCGCGAGGTGCTCGCACTTCAGTTTCCATCTTCATGGCTTCAAGGATGATAACGACATCACCTTCATTCACAGCCTGGCCTGGCTGAACCAGTACTTTCCAGACGTTACCAGCCAGTGGAGCAGAGATAGGGTCACCACCGCCCGCAGCAACTGGAGAAGACGTCGCAGCACCAGCGTTACCTGAGTCACCACCGAACGACATCGGCGCGCCATTCACTGGAGCCAGGTCGGTCACGTCACCGCCGTCGTCAACTTTAACAACGTACTCGTTGCCATCAACAGTCACAGTGAAGGTGTCTTCATCAGCGCCTTTTGGAGCTGGCTCAAACGCGTCTGGGTTATTGCGGTTCTCAAGGAACTTAGGCGCAATCTGAGGGAACATAGCGTAGGTCAGAGCATCATCGATCTTGTCGGCAGACAGCTCGATACCTTTCTCTGC
>NZ_DDKU01000049.1:0-10496 GCF_002339775.1 Thalassolituus sp. UBA2590 | reverse complement strand
CGTCACTGAGTTTAACCGGCCCTTTCGCATCCAGGTCATCACGCAACAGCTCGGCAGCACGCTTCGACATGTTCTTGAAAATCTTTTCCTGAACGCCCGGATCTGCCCCTTTCAGTGCCAGTACCAGCAGGTCGGTCGATACTTCACGCAGCAGGGTCTGAATACCCCGGTCATCAACGTCAACGAGGTTATCGAAGACAAACATAAGATCTTCGATCTGAGTACCCAGGTCTTCGTCGACTTCTTTGATCTGCTCAAGCAGCTCAGAAGCAATCGTGCTGTCCACGAAGTTAACAATGCTGGCAGCACATTTGATACCACCCATAGTCGTGGTCTGCGTGCCTGCTTTGCCAGAAAACTGGCGTTCGAGAATATCGTTGAGTTCCTGCAATGCGGCTGGCTGAACAGCCTCAAGCGAAGCAACACGCATGATGATGTCGAGGACAACTTTCTCATCAAACAGAGACAACACTTCCGCCGACTGGTCAGCGTCCAGATACGACACAACAATGGCCTGAATCTGAGGGTGCTCGTGGCGGATCAGGTCGGCTACCTGACGCGGTTCCATCCACTTCAATGAATCCAGACCTGTGGTGTTACCGCCAAGGAGAATCCGGTCAATAAGCGCACCCGCTTTATCCTGACCCAGAGCCTGAGTCAGCATATTACGAATGTAATCGTCAGCGCCAAGGCCCATACCGGTCTGACCGCTGACGGCATCAAGAAACTCTGACACCACACCTTCGACCTGAGTCTGATTCACACTGGTCAGAGTGGCCATGGCCGAGCCCACGCGCTGAACTTCTTTCGGGCCCATGTGTTTGAGGATTTCAGCAGCGTCTTTCTCACCGAGAGACATCAGCAGAATCGCAGCACGTTCGGTGCGGTTCAGGTTGGCTAGTGCATTGCCCGCTTCGGGCATCGTATTATCCGGCATCGCTATTTACCCACTGAATAACTACCTGAGCGACCCGGGCCGGATCTTCTGCGATCAGCCCTTTCAAGGCATCCAGCTGACGCTCATAACTTTCTGACGCACCGGGCAGTAGATATTCATCCATACCTGCCAGTGTCACCTTATCATCATCCAGACCGGCCTCAGCATCTTCAAGCTCATCGAGCAGTAAGTCACTTTCTTCCCGACCTTTATTGGTGATGCTCTTAATAGTAGGACGGATTACGCCGAATATAAGTATCAGAACAAACAATCCCGCCAGCACCTGTTTTACCAGTTCCCAGAACCAGGGCTGAGTCCAGATATCAGGTTCGCCCAGCGTCAGTGCGTCGTCGCCCATAAATGGAGAGTTAATAACGTTTACACTGTCTCCGCGGGCTGCATTAAAGCCAACGGCATCTTTCACCAGAGTTTCGAGGCGCTGCAGGTCATCCACAGTCCATGGCTGCGTCGTGGTGTTCCCATCCGCATCAAGCACCGCTTTGTCGTTAATTACTACCGCAACGGTCAGACGACGGATATCACCGACTGAGTGCTGGCGGTAACTCAGTGTACGGTCGACCTCGTAATTACGGGTCGCTTCTGAGCGACGCTTACCTGCCGCTCCCGCACCACCGGCACCTGTGCCAATGGCCTCTTCCGGAGCCTCGGCTTCTGGCGGCGGCTGATTAGAAAGCGCACCAGGAATACCGCCACCGGCCTCTGACATGTTCTCTTCATCAATGACCTGCTCACTGCGCAGCGCAATCAAATCAGGATTAAAGAGTTCTGAGCTTTCTTCTCTGATGGTGAAGTCGATGTCTGCCGACACTTCCGCTTTATAGTTCGCAGAACCCAGCACCGGCTGAAGAATATTATTCACCGCGTCAGAAATAGACGACTCAACTTTTTCGCGATATTCCAACTGGCGTGCAGCCAACATTTCTTCCGTGTCATCTTCGATTTTCGACAGTAAATTGCCATGCTGATCGACCACTGACACATCAGCCCGATCCATTTCACTGACGCTGGTCGCGACCAGATTCACAACGGCCTCAACCTGATCTTTACTCAGATTACTACCGGGATACAGCTCAACAAAAACCGATGCTCGGGGCTTACGCTGGTCACGAACAAACACCGACTGACGGGGAATCGCCAGGTGAACACGCGCATTGCGCACCGATTTAACACTGGCAACCGTGCGTGCAAGTTCACCTTCCAGACCGCGGCGATAGCGTGCATTTTCAATAAACTGACTGGTACCGAGCGCGCTGTCCTGCTCAAGCACTTCCAGCCCGACGGTTTTATCATCGATCAGGCTGGCCGCAGCGAGTTTCATTCTTGCCTGATGCACATCGCCTGCTTCGACCATTAGCACCTGGGTCGTCGGGTCGATCTGAAAGGGAATACCCTCACGATTCAGGATCTCGACAATGTCCTGAGCGTTGTGATCCTGCATGCGGTGAATCAGAGGCTTGTAGGTGGGTTCGCCTGACCAGATCATGACCGCAATACCAATGGCTACGACCAGTGCGATACCACCAATCGCCATCACCTGACGCGTCATTGGCAGGCTGCTGAATCCAGCGAGCAGAGGATGTCCGGATGTCGGAGCACTATTCTCGCTTAGGCCTTCGGCACCAGTATTCGTGCTACTTGCCTGTGGTTCCTGAGCGTTTGCATTAGCGCCATCAGCGCCGGCGCCTGCTTGTGCGGGTACGTTTTCCATAGCTCAGCTCGTTATACAGGCATGTTCATGATGTCTTTATAGGCCTCGACAAGTTTGTTACGAACCTGTGTCATCGCCTGAAAAGAAACGCTGGATTTCTGCAGAGCAATCATGACCTCTGGCAGATCAATGGAAGGATCGCCCTGTTCAAACCGTGTTGCCAGCTGTGCAGCCGTCTGCTGATTTTCATTCACATTATCGATGGCATTTTTAAACATGGACTGGAAATCAGGGACCGTATTATCACCACTGACTTCGTTAATGCTGGTTGCTTGCTCGGCTTGCTTAGAGATCCGTGCAACGGCGTCCATTTCAGCATTTGGTCGCACTCCCTGGCTGGCCATTTCATTCTGCGAACGCAACTGATCTTTTACCTGTCGCATCTGCATCAGAACTGAACTTACATCAACACGATCAACCATTTTCTACACCCTCTTCTGCAACGCATCGGCAACTTATTTTTGACACTTTTTCTGTATTTTTCCGATGTATTCTTTGACGTTGCAAACCCCTTGCCAGCTTCGCGTTTAAGACGCAGCCAGCACCATAGATTCAACATCAACACCCTCATCTCTTAAGCGCGCCACCTTGTAGCGTAGTGTTCGAGGGCTGATACCCAGCCGTTCAGCGGCTTCTTTTCTACTGGGTTCTTCTTTCAATGCCCGAACGATTAATTCAACCTCACGGGTACGCAAATCAGAACCTAACTCGCCTTCATCCTGCACGACATCAGCCGCATCCACGGAAACCGGTGCTGAAACCTGACGATGCTTTGGCACCGGAGTCAGAATAAAGTCATTAGCGTTCAGTTGATTTCCAGTCTGCATAATCAGTGCACGCTGGACTGTGTTATCCAGCTCACGAACGTTGCCGGGCCAGCTGTGCGTTACCAACTTACGCTCTGCATCGGCATGCAACGATGGTGCTGGACGTTTCATCTTGTCAGCATGATGAGCCAACAGTCGGCGTGCTAACGGCAAAATGTCATCACGGCGTTCCCGCAGTGGCAGCCACTGAAGTGGAAATACGGTGAGGCGGTAGTAAAGATCTTCTCTAAAATTACCCTCGGCCACATAGTCCGCCAGTTCACGGTTTGTTGTGGCAATGATACGCACATCAAGATCAATGGTTTTCTTGCCGCCGAGACGCTCCACCTGACGCTCCTGCAATACACGCAGCAGTTTCGCCTGAAGGCCCATGTCCATTTCAGTAATTTCATCAAGCAGAATGGTGCCACCATCCGCTTGTTCAAACTTGCCCGGCATCGCACTGTAGGCGCCAGTAAACGCGCCCTTTTCATAGCCGAACAGCATGGCTTCCAGCATATTTTCCGGAATCGCAGCACAGTTCAGCGCAATGAACGGGCCACTTTTTCTGGGGGAATTCTGGTGAATATAGCGGGCAAGAACTTCTTTACCTGTTCCGCTCTCACCACTGATAAGAACCGTAGAATCTGTTGCCGCGACACGCATGGCCATCTGAAATAACTGCTGCGATGCAAAAGATTCACACACTGGTTGATCTTTATCTGATACCTGAGCTTCACCCTGCGTATAAGGCTTCAACAGAGCCTCAAGCTCACGCAGCTCGAAGGGCTTCATCAGGTAATCATCAGCGCCTTTCTGCATCGCCTGAACCGCCTGAGAAACATCACCATAGGCAGTCATCAAAAGAACGGGTAGCCATGGATGCTGCTGTTTCACATGGTTAAGTAACTCAAGACCGTCCATGCCTGGCATATTAATATCCGACAGAACAACGTCGAAATTATGGTGGTTCAGCAAAGCCACGGCTTCGATACCGTTCGGAGCTTCCTTAACGTCATACCCTTTCATTTTCAGGGTATCTACAACTGCTTCACGTAGAGTCGGATCATCTTCAACAACGAGTAAGCGCATAATAATTCCTCTTAGATACCTGTTTGAATTAACCGCGTGCGAGCGGTAGGTACATTTCTGCAGACACCCCACCCAGTGGACTGTCGGTTAATCTGAAATCACCGTGATGAGCACGAACAACCGCCTGAACAACGGCCAGACCCAGTCCGGTGCCGTTGCTCTTCGTTGTAAAGAAAGGCTCCATCATGCGATTTTTCTTCTCGTCCGGGAGGCCGGGGCCGTTGTCCATCACGGCGAGACATAATCTGCCCTGATCGTCACGACGGGCGACCAACTTGATCTCGATAGGATGCTCACAGGACTCAAGTGCGTTATTAATCAGGTTCATTACTGCACTGATTAAAGAGTCCCGATTACACATAAGGGAAGCTTCCCCCACTTCATTCTCAAGCGTGCAGACAGCACCGCTCTGGGCGACGGCAACCTCCATCGCCGAAGCAATACCATCCAGCAGGGACGTCACTGTCACATCATCGTTTAATGGCGCCTCGCCACGGGCAAAAATCAACATATCACGCACCTGGCTCTCCAGATGATGAAGTCGCTCCTGCAACTTACCGGCAAAGCGAATACGATGTTCTTCAGCAAGATCTTCAGAATTAAGGTGGCCCGCGTAGAGTGTCGCCGCTGCCAGAGGTGTCCGGATCTGATGCGCCAGAGAAGCAACCATTTTTCCCATAGCGGACAAGCGCTCGTGTTGAGCCAACTGAGACTGTAATGCACGGGTTTCCGTCAGGTCGGTAAGAAGAATCAGCTGTCCACGCTCATTGGTCATGGCTGCGGTGCGCAGACTGACACGGCGACCATCCACCAGTGAAATTTCATGACCGTCATCACGGCGCGGTTTAAAACAACGCTTAATCACGTTACGCCAGCGCTGGCCAAGCAAGGTACCAGCACCCGAAGCCGCCAATAAAAGGTCTTCAGCGGCTGGATTGCTCTGAATAATGACCCCATTTTCATCCAGAAGAAGAACACCTGCAGGTAACATCTGCAGCAGGCTTTCCAACCGGTCGGCCAGGCGTTCTTTTTCGCCCAGCTCCTGCATCCGTTGAGCAGATACTGTCGCCAGCTCACCACTGAGTTGCTCGACCTTATTTTCGAGAAAGGCGTAGGAATCTGTCAGCTGCTGCGACATTTCATTGAACATGTTAAATGCACGCTTGAGCTCACTCGGATCCAGGGGCTGCTGATCGTCAGGAACTGAACTTAATGCCACACTCGCCATAAATACCTCACCAGAACACCACATTTGCGGCGGAAAAATGTCACTGATAGGTATTGGGCAATTAACGTGCCAGCAAGCGGAATAAACTTAGAAGGGGGATAACTTTAAAAAGAGAGGTTACAAAAGTCAGGTAGGATTGAAATCAACGGCCCGCTAATGCAGGCCGCTTTTGTGCCTGATCAGGCCATGTCTTTTTCTTTGCGGTTGATGTTGTACTTACGCATTTTCTCCACCAGCGTGGTGCGACGAATACTCAGTTTCTCGGCAGCGCGTGCGACAACACCATTGGCATCATCAAGCGCCTGCTGAATCAACGAGCACTCAAGGTCAGAGAGATATTCCCGCAGATCCAGACCGTTCACCGGCAGCAACGCTGGACTATCAACACCCGCCAGGCCTTCGTTCTGGGTAACATCTGCCACAACCGGTGGCGTGTACTGCTCATCGTCTTCATCGACATGACGAAATTTCTTCGGTAGTTCATTTACACCGATCACACCGTACGGATGCAGAATGGCCAGACGCTCCACGAGATTCGCAAGTTCACGAACATTGCCATGCCACTCGTGACGACAGAGCGACATAATGGCAGCCGAGTTAAAGCGGATCGAGCCGCGCTTCTCATTCTCAAGACGCGAAATAAGTTCATTAAGAAGCAGGGGTAAATCTTCAACGCGCTCGCGTAGCGATGGCATATCGATAGGGAACACGTTCAGACGGTAATACAGGTCTTCCCTGAACGAGCCGTCCTCAATCATCTTCTCAAGATTCTTGTGAGTCGCTGCAATCACCCGAACATTCGCCTTAAGCGTTTTATTACTGCCAACACGCTCAAACGTGTGCTCCTGCAACACACGAAGAATTTTCACCTGCATGTTGAGGGGCATGTCGCCGATCTCATCAAGGAAGAGCGTACCACCTTCGGCCAGCTCAAAACGTCCCGGACGACTATTGATTGCACCAGTAAACGCACCTTTCTCGTGACCGAATAACTCACTCTCAAGTAACTCAGCTGGGATAGCACCACAGTTCACAGGCACAAAGGGCTTATTACGGCGATGGGAGTGGTAATGCAGATTACGGGCAACCACTTCTTTACCCGTGCCGCTTTCACCCTGGATCATAACGCTGACGTCTTTGTCAGCCACCTGCATGATCAACTCGCGTACGTGCTGAATCTGACGGCTGGTACCCACAAGGCTTCGGAAAAGTTGAACTTCACGTCGCTCACCGCGGCTACGATTGTGCGTATATTGCTCGCGGAACACCTGACAGCGATGAAGGCTATCCAGCATCTTGTTGTAACTTGGGGGCATTGCGAGACTGGCTAGTACACAGCGACGAACATTTTCTGATAATTCATCGACCTGAACCTGACTGCCAACAAAAAGGAACGGGAGACCTTTGTCCCAAGCGAGCATAGCCTCGACCGTCTTCTCCAATGGCTGACCATCGCAGTCGCCCAGCATTACTGCACTGATCTCAGTGCTCTCTTCAATGCTGGCATCCGCAACTTTGCGCCAGTCTGACGAGCCCGCCACGATAACTTCTTCGCCCAGGAAATCGAGAATCACCTTTAGATCATGGCGACGTTGTTCGTCGTCATCGACAAGTAAAATTTTGATTTCTCTCCACATGGCAAATGCCCTTTACCTCAATAAAACACGGAACAGCGTAATCGACGCCAACTGATTGACTTCCCTCTTTTCAGTTAAGTATCAAATTGCGACGAAGTCAAACTTCTGACGTTAAAACTTATCCAGTTAGCTCAAATCTACACTTAATTTGTTGAAATACTTCAGAATTTGGCGCCTCAGGACAATAAAAAGCCCTCTAAAGAGAGGGCAAGGGAGTTCACACAAGTAAAAAAATCGTGAGAATTCAGGCAGATACTGAACTCGACAGGCGCCCCGGTGCCGATTCGTCGGTTTCAGGGCGAGTTCCATGTACGGACTCAAGATATTCCTGACGAATACCGTCCCAGCCCGTCTTCACCTCCAGCATCAGCCCCATAACTTCATCAATCATGTCTGTACTATTCTGTCCGCTCGCTTCCAGAATCCGACGTATCATGTAGTCATAAAGACGATCGAGATTTCCAGCCAGTTCACCGCCCTGAGTGTGATCCAGGCTCGACTTCAGCGTCTGGATGATTTCATTCACCCTGCCGAGCAAACTAGCCTTCTCCTGCATATCCTTACGCTGGATAGCTCCTTTCGCCTGCGCCATACGCGTCAGAGCCGCTTCCATCAGAAGCTGAATCAGACGGTGTGGGTCCGCATCGAGGACCTCGGACGTAACGTTTACCTTTTGGTATTGCGACGCGCCGGATTGATACATACACAACTCTCCTGCCGAAATAGCCCACCGAAAAACCTGATGAGCATGATCAAGTGATACTCTCTTTGACGGCCTGCGCGCAGAATTCTTTAGTAACTTTTTGTAGTTTCGGTGAGTTTTCAGACGGCACAAGCGGCAAGCTCTTGCCCGGCAACCAGCGGCAAACGGCCGCCCTCCTCGCCCAGCCAGATTGAAAACCTCAATAAAATCAACGATATAAAAAATGGCACAGAATTTGATCGTAGGGCTGTAAATGCTCAGAGGTTATTCCCATGGCCAGCGTACAAACGACAGCACAATTAAATACAGCACGGCAGACAGACCACCGAAGTCTGCTCGCTGCCGCCAGCCGTTGTTACAATGAGGCCAGCCGGGGAAACAACCCAGTATTATTGTCTCAGGCTGCCGACCTTGCTTATCAGGCATGGCAGGCTGACAACAATTACATTCCCGGTATTAACCTGCTCGCCCGTATCGCTATGCGCCGTGGTGCCAATGACGAAGCCCATCACTGGCTGGCCACCGGTTTAAGCCTTAAGCCAGAAAGTACCGGCCTGTTGTACAGCGCAGGACACCTGGCTCTGATCGAAGGAAAGCAGACACTCGCGGCCGATTACTTTGCGGATGCAACGCGTATTTCGAGAACGAGCACGAAAGCTCCTATCTATCTCGCTCATATCCGTCTACTACAAGGCGAATATCTCGAAGCCTTTCAGTTATACCGCGAGCTGATAAAAACCCGCTCTGATGATGTTCAGATCCGCAGCAAATTATTCGAAGCTGCAAGCTACATCGTTGCAGATTTCTATTCTCAGGAATTGGAAAGCGAGCTGTTGCGCTGGTTCGAGTTTAAAGACGTCGACTATAACCAGCTGAGAAGCCTCACCACTTCACTGCTCAAACACAAACTTCACCTGAGTGAAGCCGGCTGCCCGATCGAGCCGGAAGCCATTGCATCAGATCCCCTTCTGTTGAAAGCCATGATGCGCTTTCATTTCAGTGATCCGTTAATAGAGCGCCTGTTAATTACCCTACGTCAGAGCATTCTGCTGAATAGCAGTCGCGACTTGGCAATAGACTCAGAATTTATGCCGCTGGTCATTGCACTGGCGGGTCAGGTCGAGCTGAACGAAGCTGTGTGGTTTATCAGCCAGCAAGAGCAGACGCTCGTCAGTCAGCTTAACCAGCTGGCAGCAAAAATTCTGCTGATAACCGAATTAAAAGCCGAAGATATCAGCGCTATCATGCTACTGACCATGATGTACCAGCCATTGCGCAAAGCACCTTTTTACACGGCTCTTAACGAGAAAGCGTTGCAATGGTCTGGCCATCTGAATGAGCTGATGAGTCTGTGCCTCGATCAACCTCTGCGCGTTGCCGCGGCAGCTAAGGCAATTCCTTCTCTTGGGCTCAGTAGCAACGCCACATCACGTAAAGTAAAAACTCAATACGAGGAACATCCATATCCTCGCTGGACGAGTTTGGGATATAACCAGAAGACCGACTACTACGCATCGCTTCAGGCACTGTTTCCGAGTCGTCTGGACGATCTACAACCAGAATCCGGGCCGATCAATGTGCTCGTTGCAGGCTGCGGCACCGGCCGCCATGCTTTGCGACTGGTTAAGTACTTTCACCGTATGCAGGTGACTGCGATGGATCTCAGTGCTTCTGCTCTGGGCTACGCACAAGTCCAGGCGGAGCATCATCACCTGCCAGTAGACTTCATCTTGGGTGATATTCTTGTCTCAGAGCGCCTGGGACAACAGTTTGATGTAATTGAGAGTTCAGGTGTCCTGCATCATATGGAAACGCCTGAGGCGGGCCTGAAGGCGCTGATTGATGTACTAAAACCCGGTGGCATCATGAAGCTCGCCCTCTACAGTCGTCAGGCAAGAACGCTCATCTCGGAGCTTCGTTCTGAATTGAATGGCAAACTTCCCGAAAGCGAACAGGATATACGCACAGTCCGCGAAGCTTTGCTTCATCAAGGAGAAGGACGCTGGCGCGCCATTCTGCAATCACCCGATTTTTACAGCATGAGCAGTGTGCGCGACTTGTTATTCCATACTCAGGAACACACATTTGATCTGCAGGAAATACGTCGCATGATTGAAAGTGCCGACCTCGAATGGGTTGGCATTGTGCCGCCACCGGGCGCTCAGCAGCTCGCAGAAAAAATACTGCGTTTGCCACCGGCTAACCTGACGTTAAATGATTGGCATACATTGGAACAGATTGAACCTGCGCTGTTCGCCGGCATGTACCAGTTTTATGTGAGGAAGCCTGCCTGTGGGAGCTATTCAGTCAGCTTGCCTGACTAATAGCGACAGTGATACATGCAGATGGATCATCGCGAATAGC